>DATGLH010000049.1:0-2479 GCA_035294225.1 Trebonia sp. | reverse complement strand
CTTCCTCGATCATCGCGATCACGCCGCCGATCTGGCCCTGCGCCCGCCGCAGCCGCCTGATCACGCTGGCCATCGTGTCGCTGTCTATGTCCACCCGCCGCCTCCCGGGACCAGGCACCCGGCGTGCCAGCCGGGTGCCGCACCTGCCCATCCAGCCGGCATTATGCCCGGCGGGGTATATAGCCGCATCTCCGCTCGGATTCCGGAATACCCCCCGGGGTGTTATAGTTGTTCACGGATACCCGGCAGGGTATTTGAGCATGAACGACGGCAAGGAGGGGCCTGTGATCCCGGCGGACACCCCCGAGATCGACACCACGGCTATCACGGTGATCCCGCTCGAGACGCCCACGCTGGGCGATCGCAGCTATCTCGTCCACGACGGGGAGGTCGCCTTCGCGGTGGACCCCCAGCGGGACATCGACCGCGTCCTGGCGCTGCTCGGGGAGCGGGGCCTGCGGCTGACCCACGTCTTCGAGTCCCACATCCACAACGACTACGTCACTGGCGGCTTCGCCCTGGCCCGGCGGACCGGCGCGGCATACCTGGTCAACGCCGAGGACCAGGTGTCCTTCGAGCGGACCCCGGTGCGCGACGGCGAGGTATTCCAGATCGGGCCGCGGATGCGGGTCACCGCGGTCGCCACGCCGGGCCACACGTTCACCCACCTGTCCTACGTGCTCGCCGACGCGCACGCCGGCGAGCCGATGGCGGTCTTCTCCGGCGGCTCGCTGCTGTACGGGGCGACCGGCCGGCCGGACCTGCTCGGGCCCCGGCACACCGGGGACCTCGTCCGGGCACAGCACGCCTCGGCCCGCAAGCTGGCCGGGATGCTGCCCGACGCCGCCGAGGTGTTCCCGACCCACGGGTTCGGCTCCTTCTGCTCCGCGACGCAAAACGAGGCGGCGAACTCCACGATCGGGCAGGAGAAGGCCGCCAACCCGGTGCTCACCCAGGACGAAGAGACCTACGTCCGGGAGCTGCTGGCCGGCCTGAACGCCTATCCCGCGTACTACGCGCACATGGCGGCCGTCAACTCGGCGGGCCCGTCCGAGCCGGACCTGTCCCCGCCGGGCAAGGCCGACCCGGCCGAGGTCCGGCGCCGCATCGAGGCCGGCGAGTGGGTAGTGGACCTGCGCAACCGGACCCTGTTCGCCGCCGGGCACGTGCCCGGCTCGCTGAACTTCGGGCTCGACGGAAGCTTCGCCACCTACCTCGGCTGGCTCATCGAGTGGGGTACCCCGCTGACCCTGCTCGGGGAGACCGCGGCCGATGTCGCCCAGGCGCAGCGCGAGCTGGTCCGCATCGGCATAGACCGCCCGGCCGCGGCCGCCACCGGCAAGCCCGGGGACTGGGTCGCCGGAACCGGCCGGGGGCTGGCCTCGTTCGCCACTGCCACGTTCGCCGACCTGGCCCGGGTACGGCAGCACAGGGCAGTGACGGTGCTCGACGTGCGCCGCACCGACGAATCCGGCGCGTCCCGGATCCAGGGTGCGGTGAACATCCCGCTGCACGAGCTGCCCGGGCGCATGGCCGAGGTCCCCGCGGGCCAGGTATGGGTGCACTGCGCCGCCGGCTACCGTGCCTCGATCGCCGCGTCGTTCCTGGCGGCCGCCGGACGCCAGCCCGTCGCGATCGACGACGCGTTCGATAACGCGCGGCAGGCGGGCCTGCCGGTCACCGTCCCGGAGGCCGCGTGACTGTCGTGGTCATCGTCGCCGCCGGCGCGCTCATCGGGCTCAGCCTGGGCGCGCTCGGCGGCGGCGGGTCGGTCCTCACCGTCCCGGTGCTCGTCTACGGCCTCGGGCAGTCCGCCGCGCAGGCGACCACCGGCTCGCTCGTCGTCGTCGGCGTCACCTCGCTCGCCGGCGCGATCACCGCCTACCGGTCCGGCAACGTGCTGCTCACCAGGGGGCTCGCCTTCGGCGCCGTGACCATCGGCGGTGCCACGGCGGGCGCGAAGGCATCCGGCCTGGTCTCCGCGCCGGTGCTGCTGGCCGCGTTCTCCGCGCTGCTGCTCGTGGTCGCCGGGGTGATGGCCGGCCGTCAGCTCCGCTCCCGGTCGGCCGCGCCGGGAGCATACCCGCAAAGCCGCGTCGGCGACCCGATCCTCACCTTCAGCCCCTCATTCGCGTGCCACTGCCCGCGGGCCCTCAAGGTGCTTGCCACCGCCACCGTCGTGGGCCTGCTCACCGGGTTCCTCGGCGTCGGCGGCGGATTCCTCGTCGTACCCGCGCTGGTCCTCGCGCTCGGGCTCCCGATGTCATACGCCGTCGGCACCTCCCTGGTGGTCATCACCATCACCTCGGCCTCGGCGCTCGCGGTCCGCGCGGGCGCCGGCATGCACCCGGACTGGGGCCTAGTGGCGCTGCTCACCGCCGTGGCCGTGCTCGGCGGCTGGGCGGGGGCCCGGCTGACGGCGCGGGCCGATACGAGCAGGCTCCAGGCAGCGTTCACCGTCCTCCTCCTGCTCGTCGCC
>DATGLH010000048.1:0-19286 GCA_035294225.1 Trebonia sp. | reverse complement strand
TGATAAAGGACAGTCCCCGCGATGCTGAAGTCGGGCGTCATCGCTTTCCCCTCTATGACTTGTATCCTCATGAGGATACCGAACTGTTGGTTATTTTTGAAATTTCGTGCTATGTACCGTTCATTGGACTCGCGCAGCCGCTTATCGGTGAGGCTGCGCACAGCCCCGAGCACGCCACGGCTGTGAATTCCATTGCACATCGTGAGCGTACGACTAGAGTTGAGGGGATTAGGCATCCGGACGAGCAGGCCGACGTCTTCGATGAGCTTAGCGGGGGCGCCCGCCGAGAAGACGGGCAGGAACTCCCGGTCTTCGCCGCCTATGTTCGCTACGAAGATCTCCCCGGTCTCCATGGTGGCGATCTCTTTTTGCGTGACGGGCAGCCGGGTCAGGTCCAGAATCCGCCTGGTGACTTCGTTCCAGCCGATACCGCCTATTATTACCACATGGCCGGAGAGGTCATCGGCGATCACGTTCGGGGCGGATTTGAAGAATACGTCCATGGCCGGGTTTTCCATGCGCGCGTGGCCGAACAGTTCCACCATGGCGTCCAGGTCGCCGAAGGACATCAGCTCGGTGTAATTGGGGTCGTCCGGGTTCGCCAGCGGGCCGGCCTCTGCCTCGGGAAGCTGAGCGCACACTATCGTCAGCGGGCCGTCGTCGGTGAAATGCCAGGACCTTCTCGCGACGATCAGGTCGGGCTTCGAGCCTCCGCTGGCGCCCGCGTGCAGCATCAGCAGCTCATCGCGAAGTTCCTCATAGGCGGCCTGCTCCTCCGGGGAGAAGCTGTCGACCGGTACGAGCTGGGGAGCCGGGACGAGGGACCTGCGGGTGGCGAAGAACTGGGCGTAGGCGAGTATCCGCTCGCGTGGCGGCAGCTTCGGGGCGTTCCTGTTCTCCCACGAGGCGACGGTCGCGGGCGACAGCGGCTCATCCCCGCCGAGAACGCTCGCGAGCGCGCTCTGGGTCAGCTTGCTGTCCGGCCACCGCTCTAGGCGCAGCGCCCTGAGCCGGAGGGCCAGTTCAAGCTGCGCGGGCGGAACGGACTGCATGACCGGTCACCTCCGGGGGGCATCGTGCGCAGGAAGCGGCACGGGTGCAGGCAGGGCCTGTCGCGTCCTCGGGCGGGACCTGGGGCTGCGATAAGGCAGCAGCCTAGCGGTTGACGGGCCATATTTCAGGAAATTACGATAGATAGCGCTACTGATATTCACCGTAATCTCCTAGAGATTACTGAGATTCAGTAAAGGACAGTAGAGAACTATAGAATCTAAGTCATCAGCATAGAGGGTACTGACCCAGATGTACAGCACCGAACGGACGGGAGGCGGCGGCGCTGGCGCGGTCGCCGCGCTGCCGCGAGCCCCGCCCTGCCCCGAGGGGCGTCCCAAGGCGCGAGCCCAGACGGGCAGAAATGAAGCTGGGCCGACGTGAGGCATCGGCCCAGCCATCGCAGTCACGTCCTGGTAGCAGCGGCCGTGACGTCAACGATGCTAGCAACCCTGTGCTCGGTCCGAAAGTACCAGCTCAACGGGCCGTTCAGGGGCGTACAGGGTTGCCCGGCACCGCACGCCGCGAGTCCGCTTCCTTACCGCCGGTCACCCCGGCTGACGCGTCGCTTCTTCGAACAACGAGGAACGGGCATGCTCGCACTTACCGCGGCCGCACACGGCCAAGACCCCACTCAGATCCTGGTCATTCTCGCCGCGATCGCCGCGGCGCTCTTCTGGCGGGTGCTGCTCAAGGTCGCGCTCGCCCTGGTCGTTATCCTGTTCGCCATCCTGCTCGTCCGCGTTTTCCACGGCGAGTCGGTCCTGTTCCAGGACCTTCGCCTCATGCTCGGGTGAGCGCGGGCCGCCGATCCTCAGCCGGTCCTGCCCTCCAGGGCACGGCGGGTGAGGACCCGGGCCAGGTGCCTGCGGTAGTCCGCGTCGGCGTGGAAGTCGTACCCGGGCGAGGTGCCCTCGGCGGCGAGCGCGGCCGCCTCGGCGGGGGACGCGCCGTTGCGGAGCGCCTCCTCGGTGGCCAGCGCGCGCAGCGGGGTGCCGCCCATGCTGGCCAGCGCGACCCGGCCGTCGTAGGCGGCGACGCCGACGATGGCCCAGTCGTTGGCCCGGCGGACGAACTTCTGGTACCCCCAGGGCACCGAGCCGCCGCGCGGCACCCGGACTGCCGACAGCAGCTCATCGGGCCCGAGCACGGTCTCGAACGGCCCGGTGAAGAACTCGTCGGCGGGCACCGTCCGCACGCCCGACGGCCCGGTGATCTCGATCGTGCCGCCGAGCGCGAGCAGCGTCATCGGCAGGTCGGCCGAGGGATCGGCGTGCGCGAGCGACCCGCCGATCGTGCCGCGGTGACGGATCTGCGGGTCGCCGACCTGGGCGGCGGCGTACGCCAGGATCGGCGCCTCGGCCCGGACCAGGTCCGAGCCCGCGATGTCCGCGTGCCGCGTGGTCGCCCCGATGACCAGCTCCTCGCCGTCGGCCCGGATGCCGGACAGCTCGGGGACCCGCGCGATGTCGATCAGCACGGCGGGCTGGGCCAGCCGGACCTTCATCATCGGCAGCAGCGAGTGGCCGCCGGCCAGCAGCTTGGCGTCCTCGCCGTGGGCGGCGAGCAGCGACAGCGCGTGCGCCGCCGAGCCGGCGACCTCGTAGTCGAACGCGGCTGGGATCATGCGGTCACCTCAGTGGTCTCGGAGCCCGACAGCTTCCCGGCGGCGGCGAGCACCGCGCGGACGATGTTGTGGTAGCCGGTGCAGCGGCAGAAGTTGCCCTCAAGCCCCTCCCGGACCTGCTGCTCGGTCGGGTGCGGGTTCTCCGCCAGCAGGCTCGTCGCCGCCATCACCATGCCCGGCGTGCAGAACCCGCACTGCAGGCCGTGCTGTTCGCGGAACGCCTGCTGCACCGCGTGCATCGTGCCGTCCGGGGCGGCCAGGCCCTCGGCGGTCGTCACGCTGCGCCCGCTGGCCTGCACGGCCAGCACCGTGCAGGACTTGACCGACTCGCCGTCGAGCAGCACGGTGCAGGCGCCGCAGGAGGTGGTGTCGCAGCCGACGTTCGCGGCGCGCAGGCCGCAGATCTCCCGCAGGTAGTGGACGAGCAGCAGCCGCGGCTCGACCTCGTCGCTGCGGGCGGTCCCGTTGACCGTGAGCTTGATCTCCACTTACGCCTCCTTCTGTGCCGCCTGGATGGCGCGCCATACCCGCTGCGGCGAGGTGGGCATGTCGATGTGCCGGACGCCGAGATGGGACACCGCGTCGATCACGGCGTTCTGCACGGCCGGGGTGGCGCCGATCGTGCCCGCCTCGCCGATCCCCTTGGCGCCCAGGGGGTTGTAGCTGGTCGGCGTTTCCATCTCCGCCAGCTCGAAGCTGGGCACCTCGGTGGCCGACAGGAAGGGGTAGTCCGCCAGCGTGGCGGTCAGCGGGTTGCCGTCGGCGTCGTAGACGACCTCTTCCAGGAACGCCTGGGCGGCGCCCTGGGCGATGCCGCCGTGCCGCTGGCCCTCGGCCAGCAGCGGGTTGATCACGGTGCCCGCGTCGTCGACCGTCACCATCCGGCGCAGGAACACCTTGCCGGTCTCGGTGTCCACCTCCACCACGGCCACGTGGGCGCCGAACGGGAACGTGGGACCGGGCGCGGTGAACACGCTGTGCACGAACAGCCGCTCGGACTCGGCGAGCCTGGCCAGCGGCACCGAGATGTCCGGGTCGCCCTTCACGGTGAACGCGCTGGCGCCGGTGTCGAACACCAGGTCGGCGGCGCTCGCCTCCAGCGCCGCCGCGGCGCGCTCGCGCGCCACGTCGAGCAGCTCGCGGGACGCCTGGCGGACCGCCGCGCCGCCCAGTTGCAGGCTGCGTGAGCCGCCGGTGCCGCCGCCCCTGGGCACCAGGTCGGTGTCGCCCCATTTGACGGTGATCTTCTCGATCGGGATGCCGAGTTCCTCGCTCGCCAGCATCGCCCACACGGTGGCGTGCCCCTGGCCGTGCGGGGAGGTGCCGGTGAGGATGGTGGCGGTGCCGTCCGGGTGGACCTCGACGGTGCCGTTCTCGTTCGGGCCGCCGGCCTCGCCGCCGGGGCCGGTGATCTCCACATAGCTGGACAGGCCGATGCCGAGCTGGAGCACCTCGCCGGCCGCGCGGCGCCGCGCCTGCTCGGCGCGCAGGCCCTCGTAGCCGGCGGCGGCCAGCGCCTTCTCCAGCGCGGTCACGTAGTCGCCGGAGTCGTACACCGCGCCGAACGCGGTCTTGTGCGGCTCGGTGAAGGCGGGCAGCAGGTTCTTGCGGCGGACCTCGGCCGGGTCCACCCCGGCCTCGGCGGCGAACAGGTCGATGGCCCGCTCGATCGCGGCCGTCGCCTCGGGCCGTCCCGCCCCCCGGTATGCGCCGACCGGCGTGGTGTTGGTCACCACCGACGTCGCGACCGCCTCGGCGCGGCCGATCGCGTAGGGGCCGGGTGCCATCAGGATCGTCAGCGACGGCAGGAACGCCCCGATCTTCGGGTAGGCGCCGCAGTCCTGCAGGATCTCCAGCCGGTAGGCGAGCACGGTGCCGTCCCTGGTGCCGCCGATCGTGACCTTCTGCCGCTGCGCCCGGCCGTGCGTCATCGCCAGCAGGTTCTCGTTGCGGGTCTCCGACCAGCGGGCCGGGCGCCCGAGCTGCCGGGCGACCCAGCAGGTGACCGCGTGCTCGGGATCGGCGCCGAACTTGGCGCCGAACGCCCCGCCCACATCCGGGGTGATGATCCGCACCTGGTCCGGCTTCAGCCCGAGCATCCCCGCGATCGCCATCTTCGTGCCCTGGGCGCCCTGGTTGGGGATCCACGCGGTGAGCCGGCCGTCCTCGCCCCACACCGCGGCGGCGGCCCGCGTCTCCATCGGCGCCGGCGCGACGCGCTGGTTGACGATGGTCGCGCTCGCCACCACCTCGCAGCCGTCGAACAGGTCTTCCCGCAGGCCCGCCTCGTCGCCGAACTTGACCACGATGTTCGTCCCGGCCTCCGGGAACAGCAGCGTGCCGCCGTCCCGCGCCGCGACCGGGTCGACCACCGCGGGCAGCGGGTCGTAGTCGACGTCGACGAGCTCGATGGCGTCCTCGCCCTGGTACGGCTCCTCGGTGACGACCACCGCGACCGGCTCGCCGACGAACCGGACCACGTCGGTGGCCAGCAGCGGCTGAAGCATCTGCTGGTTCATGTTCGGCATCATCGGGCGGACGGGCCCCACCCCTGCCTCGGCGAGGTCCTTGCCGGTGAAGACGGCGACGACCCCCGCGGCGTCTTTCGCGGCGCTGATGTCAATGCCGCCGATCTTCGCGTGCGCGACCGTCGAGCGCACGAAGTGCACGTGGCAGGCACCAGCCAGCCGCTCGTCCTGGACGTCTTCGGTGTAGACGGCTCCCGTCGTGAGGAAGCCGGGATCTTCGGTCCGCAGGACCCGGGTGCCTAGTATGCTCACGCCGTCATAGCTCCTCTATAGCCTCAGCTCTATAGCCTTAGCGACCTCGGGCGATCTTCAGGCACGATCCTTTCCCGTGCAAGGTTCCCAGGTCAAACTGGAGGAGCTGTCCCCGTTTCGCCCGAATGAGGAGCGGCCGTCCGGCTTGTGCCCGGCCACAACCCCGCGGCCGTCCCCTCCCGGGGAGGCTCATCCTGCCCGGTAGAGGTCGCCAAGGCTGAGGAGGCGGACCCGCTTGCCGCCGACGGCCTCCGTCAGTTCCCTGGTGAAGCCGCTGCGGGAGAAGAGCGCGAATGCCGTGGAGGCGGTATTCCAGCCGCGCTCGGACAACAGGGCGGCGACGTGCTCCAGTCGGCGCAGATCCGCGATGCCGCGTGGCTGGCTGGTGTGCTTGGCCTCGCCGAGCAAGGCGATGTCCGCGTTCTTGCGGCGAGGCAGGGAGCTGCGGTCCAGGGCGACCACGTCTACCTCGTGTCCCCCGTGCTCCCGGCAGGCGACTACGGTCGTCCCCACCTGGCCGATGCTGTCCAGGCCCGCCTCGTGGGCGTGGCGGCGGGTCCATTCGCGGGCGAGTTCCTCAAAGTGCGGTCCTTCGATCTTGGCCGTGAATGTCGCCAGCGAACGCTCCCAGGCCGGCCTTGTGTTACGCATTTCGAAGTCCAGCAAGTTCGGCTTGACCACGAGGTTGTGAAACCTCACCACCGGGTCGGCGACGGTAATTACCGGTCGGCGCTGCAATAGCAGGTCTTGGTCATGACGGAGGAACCCGCCGTCCCGCATGACGTTCAGGTGATAGGTGAGCGTGCTGGTATCCATGCCCATCAGCGACGCGATCCGCGTGGGGGTGGTCGCGCCGCCGGCGACCGCTTCCCAGATCGCGTGATAGACGGCGCGGTCCCCGATCCTCGGGTCCTCGGCCAGCAGGTAGTCGGGCTCCGTGAACAGGGCGTGCGAGGGATTCAGCACGCTGCGTTCGAGCCATTCGAAGAAGCGGTCCGGTGCCGGCGGCGCACCGACGATGTCCTTATATCCTGGTGCGCCGCCAAGCACGGCATCGACCAGGAACGCCGTCTCCGCGTCGGCACCCCAGTAGGCGGCGGCATCCCGGTACGAGAACGGCCCCATGCGCATGTCGATGACGGCCCGGCCGCGCAGTGCCTGGTTGCCGGCCAGCAGAGTGGACATCACCGAGATCGCCGACCCGCAGAGGATGATCTTGAATCCCGGTGCGCCGCTGGCCGGCCCCCGACGGTCGTACAGCGCCTGGATAACCGACGGCAGTTCCGGCGAGTGCGCCGCGAGATACGGGAATTCGTCCAGCACTAGCAGCGGGACGCCGATCCGGGACAGGCTCTCGACGGCGGTGTCGAGAGCCTCTGCCCAGCTGGCGAGCCGGCCGACACGGAAGCCGAGCCAGCGCCCGAGCGCGTCGGAGAAATGATCAAGCGCCATGGTCCGGCTCTCTTGCAGAGCCAGCAGGTAAGCGCCGTGGACGGCCCGGCACACATGCTCGAGCAGGAACGACTTTCCGTGGCGGCGGCGGCCTCGCACGATCCCGATCCGCAGCCCGGGAGCCCCGTCGGCCGCGAACCTGGCCAGGTCCTCCCACTCATGGGTCCGGTTGAAGATGTCCGCTGGCCTGGCGATCGCGACCATGGGCTCATCCTAGCGTGAATCCAGTTAGCCTAACTGGATTCACGCTAGGATGAGCAGGTCCTGTACCCCAAGCTCCGGGCCGGCCGCCTTGCGGCGGCCGGCCCGGAGGGCGGCGAACCCGGCGGCGAGGACGTTCCTGGCACGCGGCGTGAACCGGGAGAACGTGGCACCGCCGGGGCGCCGTCCGGGTGCAGGGCCCTGACGTAGGCGATCAGGTTGTCCAGGGGGACGGGGAACTCGGCCGTGGGCCAGCCGAAAGGTGACGCCATCCATGATCCTGAAGGCTTTACGTCCTATTCGCGTTAAATCCTTCCTCATGAAGGCTTTGTCGCCTTCGCCGGCCGGCCGTGTCCCGCAGCAGGCTCGGTACTGGGGCGGCCGTGGCCCGTGTGACCCCTGTGGCGGCGGGAACCGGCCCGGGGGCGCCGCGGCGCCCCCGGGCCCGCTAGGCGAGCGCTAGGCGAGCAGGGCGCGGATGTCGTCGGCGTCCAGCGCGGAGCTGAACGCGCCGTCGCTGTCGATGACGCTGGCGAACAGCTCGGCCTTGCGTGCCTTGAGGGCCATGACCTTCTCCTCGATGGTGCCGCCGGCGATCAGCCGGTACACCATCACCTTCCGGGTCTGCCCGATGCGGTGCGTGCGGTCCACCGCCTGCGCCTCGGTGGCGGGGTTCCACCACGGATCGAGCAGGAAGCAGTAGTCGGCCTCGGTGAGGTTCAGCCCGAATCCGCCGGCCTTCAGGCTGATGAGGAACACCGGCGCGGTCCCGTCCGTGAAAGAGGAGATCACCGCGGCACGGTCGGCCGTCCCCCCGTCCAGGTAGCAGCATGGCACCCCCGCCGCCTCCAGGCGGCCGCGCACCATGCGCAGGAACCGGGTGAACTGGCTGAACACCAGCGCCCGGTGGCCGCCCCCGGCCACGTCCGCGATCTGCTCAAGCAGCGCGTCGATCTTGGCGCTCGGCACGTCCTGGTGCGCCTCGTCGATCAGCCCGGCGTGCAGCGAAAGCTGCCGCAGCAGCGTGAGCGAGCGCAGGATCGTGAACCGGTTGCGGCTGACGTCCCCGAGCAGGCCGAGCACCTTCTGCCGCTCCCGCTGCAGGTGCGTCTGGTACAGCCTGCGGTGCCGCGGGTGCAGCTCGACCTGGAGCACCTGCTCCTGCTTTTCCGGCAGGTCGGCGGCCACCTGCTCCTTCGTGCGGCGCATGATGAGCGGCTTGATGCGGCGGCGTAGCCGGGCGAGCAGCTCGGCGTCGCCCTGCTTCTCGATCGGGCGGGCATAGTACTCGCGGAACCGCTCCGGGTTCGGGAACAGCCCGGGAGCGGTGATCGACAGCAGCGACCACAGCTCCATCAGGTTGTTCTCCATCGGCGTGCCGGTGATCGCGATCTTGAACGGGGCGGGGATCCGGCGCGCGCACTGGTACGTCTTGGACTGGTGGTTCTTCACGTACTGCGCCTCGTCGAGCACCAGGCCCGACCACCGCGCGCTGGCGTAGGAGTCGGCGTCCAGCCGCAGCAGCGTGTACGAGGTCACCACCGCGTCGGCGCCGGCGATCGCCTCCCCGAGCGACGCGCCGCGGCGGCGCAGCGTGTCCCCGATCGTGACCACCTTCAGGTCCGGGGTGAACCGGTGCGCTTCCGCCGCCCAGTTCGCCAGCACGCTGGTGGGGGCGACGATAAGGAAGGGACCATTCCGAACGGAAGCGGCCGGCTCCCCGTTCCCCGCCGTCCTCGCGTGGCGCAGCAGGGCCAGCGTTTGCAGCGTCTTGCCCAGCCCCATGTCATCGGCCAGGATGCCGCCGAGCCCGTGCTCCCACAAGAACGCGAGCCACTGGAAGCCGGCCAGCTGATACGGGCGCAGCCGCCCGCGCAGCGCAGCGGGCGGCTCGGTCCGGCCGGCCCCGGAGGCGGACAGCAGCCCCTGCACCTGGCGCTGCCATGCTCGCGCCTGGCGGGTGACCGTGCCCAGGCCGGCGAGCTCTTCCCAGAACCCGGCCTGGTACCGGCTGATGCGCAGCGGGCCGTCGGGCCGGTCTTGCAGCGCGCGGGCCTCCTCGATGAGCCGGGCCAGGGCGGCCAGTTCGGGTTTGTCGAGGGAGAAGTACGCCCCGTCGGGCAGCAGCAGGTGCGACTGGCCGCTGGCGAGCGCCACGAACAGGTCGGCGAACGGCACCTCGCGGCCCTCGACCGTGACGGCGATGCCGAGGTCGAACCAGTCCGGCTCGCCGTCCAGCTCGCTCGCGGACATGCCGATCCGCAGCGAGTCGCCCGCCTCCCGGTAGTCCGGGCGGCGCCCGGACACTTCGACGCGGACACCGTCCCGGCCGGACAGCAGCGGCAGCACCTCGGTGCTGAACACCATCGTGTCGAGCCCGTGGAGGACGGTGAGAGGAGCCACGGCCCGTTCGGGATCGTGCAGGGCCCGCGGCACCCCCGCGGCGCCGGCTGGCAGTCCCTCAAGGGAGGCGAGCAGCCGGGCCTCGGCTGCCGGGTCGCGGAACCCGGCCGTGTCGGCGCCGAGCGGTGCCCGCAGCTCCGAGTCGCCGACCCGGTAGGCCCACTCCCAGCTGACCTCGACGTCGTGACCGCCCGAGTAGGCGGCGCTGACCACCAGCTGCGGGCCGGAGATCCGCGGCGGGGTGAACGATCCGTCTGACGAGATCACCGTGGCCGCCCGGCGCAGCCGCGGGTAGTAGCGGGCGAGGAACGCCGCCTGCCCGGCGGCGGGCACCACGAGCTGCTCGCCGGTCAGGGCGAGGTGCTGGAGCTGCGGGGGGACGGGGGCGGTGAGCCGGGCGAGCCGGAACCGTGCGTGCTCCGCCGGGCGGCCCTGCGCATGGCCGGCGGTACGGTCGGCGAAGACGACGCCGTGGCCGTCGGTGCCGATGAACCTGAGCGGAACCGCGTCCGCGCCGTCGGCCGTCCTGATCACCGGGGCGATCAGCAGCGCGCTCCCCTCGCCGCCGATGCCGCCCGTGGCGTCGCCTGTGGCGTCGGTGGTGACGTCGAGGCAGAGTTCGGCGCTGACGTGCGGCGGCACCCTCCCCTGCGTGCCGGGGTACACCACCGGGATGCCGATGGCGTGCGCTTGCTCAAGGGCCGGCCAGAGCTGCCGGGACTCGCAGGCGGACAGGTCGAGGTACTTCTGGTCGCCGTAGCCGTAGCCGTAGGAGGAGGGGTACTGGGCCGCGGCGCTCGCCCGGTAGAGGGCATACAGCTCGTGCAGCAGGCGGACGTGCGCCGCTGGGTACTCGCTGCGCAGCAGCAGGTACTCCAGCCTGGACCAGGTGAGGCCGCCGGCGATCCAGCCGCCGCCGCGGCCGCGCTGCACCAGGCGGGCCTGGAGTCTCAGGCGGCGGGTGCCGTCGCCGGCGCCCGGCGCCTGGCGGGCGCGGTAGGCGGGGTAGCGCGACGGCTCCGGCGTGTCCGGCACCAGCGAGAGCTCGACGGCCAGCGGCGTGCCGTCCCCGGTGCCGTCGGCGGTGCCGGGGGTCCCCGGCGTGGCGAGCAGCGAGTCCAGCGACTGCTCCCAGGGCAGCCTGGACCGGCGGGCCGCCGCCCGGGGCACGGGCAGCGCGGTCTCGTCGGTCGCGGCGACGACGAGCGCGGCGACGTGGGCGCAGTTGACCCCGGCGGCGCAGCTGCAATGGCCGACCCGGAACCGCAGCGGGAACCCGGCGGACGCCCGGAAGGCGGCGGAGACGGTCCTGATGTCGCCGGCGGCGTCCCGCACCGTCCCGGTGAGCAGCTGCTGCGAAGCCTCCCAGGCCATCTGGACGACCGCGCCGCGGCGGACGCACTCGGCCCCTTCGGCGCGGCCGGCAGGGCTCACCGCGTCCTGGAAGGAAGCAAGGTCGACATCCCGCATCACAACGCGCTGCACCCGTCGAGGGTAACCGCTCCGGGCGCTGGCGCGCGCTGGACATGCCGGACATACACTGCTGGCATGTCCCACGGCGGGCCGGAGCGCGGCGAGCACGGCGAACGCGGCGAGCACGGCGAGCACGGCGAATCCGCGTCCACCTGGCTCGGGCGAGGCGGCTTCGAGCTGGGCACCGACGGGCCGTCGGTGATCCTGGTGGGTGTCGACGACTCGGTGACCGCGACCCGGGCGGCGTGGTACGCCGCCGGGCTGGCCCGCAGGCAGCGCGCCAGGCTCGTCGCGGTCTACGTCTCGCCCGTCCCGGCCATGCTGGCCGCCTCCCCGACGGGGGCGTCCGTGATGGCGGCGGAGATGCAGGCCCAGGACGAGCTGGCCGGGCAGATGCGCGCCCGGGCCGAGCAGGTGGCGCGGGAACTGGGCATCTCGATCACGTTCATCGCCGCGCGCGGCGACGCCTACACCGAGATCAAGCGCATCGCGGCCGAGACCCGGGCCGACGCGATGGTCGTCGGTGCCTCGGCGAAGGCCGGCCACCGGCTCGTCGGGTCGCTCGCGGTGCGCCTCGTGCGCGCGGGGAAGTGGCCGGTTACCGTTGTCCCGTGAGACGGCTTCTGCTGCTCCGGCACGCCAAGTCGGACTGGCCCGACGTCGCCGACCACGAGCGCCCGCTCGCCAGGCGCGGCAGGCGGGACAGCCCGGTGGTGGGCCGCTGGCTGGGCAGGTCCGGATACGTGCCGGACGAGGTGGTGTGCTCGACGGCACGCCGCGCCCGGGAGACCTGGGAACTGGCGTCCGCCGGCCTGGCGGAAGCCGTTCCCGGCGCGGCGCCCCCGGTCCGGTACGAGCCGCGGGTGTACGAGGCCACGGTGCTCGGGCTGCTGATGCTGGTCCGTGAGCTCTCCGACGAGCTGCGCACGGTGCTGATCGTCGGGCACAACCCCGGCTTGGCCGAGCTCGCGGCCGGGCTGACCGCGCCGCCGCAGCCGCCGCGGGCGCCGCAGCCGCAGCCGCCGCGGCGGCCGCCGCGGGCGTTCCCCACCGCCGCGGTCGCGGTGCTCGGCCTGGACGCCGGCTGGGCCGCGACGGGGCCGGGGGAGGCGCGGCTGCTCGCCTTCGCGGCGCCGGCCGACATGCGGTCCTGACCCCGGCGCCGGCCGGCGCGGGCCGTCACCCGGCACCGCGTAACCCCAGTACCGACCGGACCTCCGCGGCGATCTGCTTGTCCTCGCGCGCGGCGATGACGAAGGCGCGCACCGGCGCCCCGTCCGCGCCGATCTCCCAGTCATCACCCGGCTTCCCGGCCGGCGCGTTGCGCGCCTCGTCGAGCCGGACGCCCAGGAAGCCGAGCCCGGCCGCGGCGCGGGACCGGATCTCGGCGGCGTTTTCCCCCACGCCGCCGGTGAACACCAGGACGTCGAGCCCCTCCATCGCCGCCGCCATGGCCGCGATGGACGCGCGCAGCCGGTGCAGGTAGACGTCACGGCCGAGCACCGCCCGCGGATCGCCGGCCGCGGCGCGTGCCAGCACTTCCCGCATGTCGTCCGTGCCGGCCAGGCCGGCCAGCCCGGACCGGTACTCCAGGGTCGCGGCCAGTTCGGCGGACGGGGTGTGCGCGTGCTCCTCGAGCCATAGCACCAGGCCCGGGTCGACCGATCCCGAGCGGGTGGCCATGACCAGCCCGTCGAGCGGCGTGAAGCCCATGGTGGTGTCCACCGAACGCCCCGAACGCACGGCCGCGAGCGACGCCCCCGCGCCCAGATGGCAGGTGACGACCCGGAGCCCGTCCAGCGTCGCCGCGCCGGTGAGCTGCGCGGCACGCCGTGAGGCGTAGGCGTGCGAAAGGCCATGGAACCCGTAGCGCCGCAGCGTCCAGCGCTTCCGCCATTCGGCGGGCAGCGCGAACGTGGCCGCGGCCTCGCCGATGGTGGCGTGGAAGGCGGTGTCGAAGCACGCCACGGCGGGGGTGCCCGGCAGCACCGCCTGGACCGCGTCCATGGCGGCCAGCGACTTGGGCTGGTGCAGCGGGGCGAGGTCGGTGAGCGACTCAAGGCGCTGCCGCACCTCGCCGGTGACCAGCACCGGCGAGGTGTACAGCGTCCCGCCGTGCACGATCCGGTGGCCGACCGCGTCCACCCGGCCGAACGATCCGACCGCCGCCCTGATCGAGGCGCTGTCCGCGGCGCCGCGCGGCGCGGCCAGGTCGGCGGCGGCCGCCACCTCGTCGTGCGCGGTGAGGACGCGCAGCTTGAGGCTGCTCGATCCGGCGTTGACGACAAGCACGCGCGCTGGCGCGGTGGCCTTCATGCCGGCACCCCCTGAGCCTGCGGGCGGAAGGCGCCGGCTAGCCGCGAGCGCCCCACGCCCAGTCCCTGACCTCCGGCGCGTCCTCGCCGTGCTCCCTGGTGTACGCCCGGCACATGATCCGCTTGTCCGCCATGAGCTGGCGCACGTGGCCGGCCGAGCCCGCGAGCCCGGGCACCCGGTCGATCACGTCCATCACCAGGTGGAACCGGTCCAGGTCGTTGAGCATCACCATGTCGAACGGGGTGGTGGTGGTCCCTTCCTCCTTGTACCCGCGCACGTGGAAGTTGGGGTGGCCGTGCCGCCGGTAGGTCAGCCGGTGGATCAGCCACGGGTACCCGTGGTAGGCGAAGATGACCGGCGCGCTCGTGGTGAACAGCGCGTCGAACTCCGCGTCGGACATCCCGTGCGGGTGCTCGGTCTCCGGCTGGAGCCGCATCAGGTCCACCACGTTCACCACCCGGACCCGGAGCGAGGGCAGGTACTCGCGCAGCAGCGACACGGCCGCCAGCGTCTCCAGGGTCGGCGTGTCGCCGCAGCAGGCCATGACCACGTCCGGCGGGGCGGCGGGGTCGTCGTCGGACGACGCCCACTCCCATATCCCGGCGCCGCGCGTGCAGTGGATGATCGCCTCGTCCATGGACAGCCACTGCGGCTGCGGCTGCTTGCCCGCCACGATCACGTTCACGTAGTGCCGCGACCGCAGGCAGTGGTCCGCCACCGACAGCAGGCAGTTCGCGTCCGGCGGCAGGTAGACCCGGATGATCTCCGCCTTCTTGTTGATCACATGGTCGATGAACCCCGGGTCCTGGTGCGAGAACCCGTTGTGGTCCTGCCGCCACACCAGGGAGGACAGCAGGTAGTTCAGCGAGGCGACCGGCCGCCGCCAGCCGATCTCCCGGGTGACTTTCAGCCACTTGGCGTGCTGGTTGAACATGGAGTCCACGATGTGGATGAACGCCTCGTAGCAGTTGAACAGGCCGTGCCGCCCGGTCAGCAGGTAGCCCTCCAGCCAGCCCTGGCACAGGTGCTCGCTCAGCACCTCCATCACGCGCCCGTCCGGGGCCAGCCGGTTGTCCCCGGGGATGATCTCGCCGTCGAACGACCGGCCGGTCACCTCGAACACCGCGTCCAGCCGGTTCGAGGCCGTCTCGTCCGGTCCGAACAGCCGGAACGTGGCCGGGTTGCGCGCGATGGTGTCCCGCAGCCAGGCGCCGAGCACCCGGGTGTTCTCCGCCTCCGCGCCGCCGGGCGAGGGCACCGCGACCGCGTAGTCCTGGAACCGCGGCAGGTCCAGGTCGCGCAGCAGCAGTCCGCCGTTGGCGTGCGGGTTGTCGCTCATCCGCCGGTAGTCCCGCGGCGCCAGCCGGGCGAGCTCGGGCACCGGCGCGCCGTTCGCGTCGAACAGCTCCTGCGGGCGGTAGGAGCGCATCCACTCCTCGAGCTGGCGCAGGTGGCCGGGATTGGTCCGCACGGCGGGGAGCGGCACCTGGTGCGCCCGCCATGTTCCCTCCACCGGCTGGCCGTCCACGAACTTCGGCCCGGTCCAGCCCTTGGGCGTCCGGAGCACCAGCGCGGGCCAGCGCGGCCGCTCGGTGTCGCCCTCCTGGCGCGCCCGCCGCTGGATGTCGCCGATCTCGGCGACGATCGAGTCGAGGGCGGCGGCCAGCTGCTCGTGCACGAGCTTGGGGTCATCGCCCGACACCGTGTAGACGTGGTATCCGCAGCCGGTCAGCAGCGAGGTGAGCTCGGCCGGCGGGATCCTGGCCGGCACCGTCGGGTTCGCGATCTTGTACCCGTTGAGGTGCAGGATCGGCAGCACCGCCCCGTCCGTCACCGGGTTGAGGAACTTGTTGGAGTGCCAGCTCCCGGCCAGCGGCCCGGTCTCGGCCTCGCCGTCCCCGATGACGCACGCGACGAGCAGGTCCGGGTTGTCGAACGCCGCCCCGTACGCGTGCGCGAGCGAGTAGCCCAGCTCGCCGCCCTCGTGGATGGACCCAGGGGTCTCCGGGGCCGCGTGCGACGGGATGCCGCCGGGGAAGGAGAACTGCCGGAACAGCCGCCGCATCCCCGCCTCGTCCTGGGTGACCGACGGGTACCGCTCGGTGTAGGTGCCCTCGAGGTAGGCGTTCGCGACCAGGCCGGGACCGCCGTGCCCCGGGCCGGAGATGTAGATGACGTTGAGGTCCCAGTTCCTGATCACGCGGTTCAGGTGCGCGTAGATCAGGTTCTGCCCCGGGGTGGTGCCCCAGTGCCCGAGCAGCCGCGGCTTCACGTGCTCTGGCCGCAGCTCCTCGGTGAGCAGGGGGTTGTCCATCAGGTAGATCTGCCCGACGGACAGGTAGTTGGCGGCACGCCACCAGGCGTCGATGAGGTCCAGCTCGCTGGCTGTCAGCGGGCCAGTTTCCGTCGCTGTCATGCGGGTACCTCCTGCTATCCCGAACGGACGGTGGCGACTGACCGATGGGCCAGCACATCCCCTACCCCGGGGGCGGCCGTCCCCTAACCCGCCGCCAGGTGAAACGGACGTGTCGTTACCGCAGCCTGCGCAGGAACGGGTCCTGCGGTGCCTGCGGCGTGACCTTGACCCGCGCGTCGACCGCGATCACCCCGTCGGGGCGGGCGATGACCGGGTTGAGGTCGAGTTCCGTGACCTCAGGGAGGTCATCGGCCAGCCGGGACACGCGCGTCAGCACGTCGCGCAGCGCCGCCAGGTCGGCCGCCGGGGCGCCGCGGTGGCCGTGCAGCAGCGGCGCGGAACGGATCGAGTCGATCAGCGCGCCGGCGTCGGCCTCGGTCAGCGGTGCCAGCCGTGCCGCGTGGTCGGCCAGCACCTCGGTGGCGACGCCGCCGAGCCCGAACACCACGAGCGGCCCGAACATCTGGTCGTCCTGTACCCCGATGATCACCTCCGTTCCGCCGGTGATCATCGGCTGGACGAGGACGCCGGACAGCCGCACGCCGAACCGTCCGGCCAGCTGGCGGTAGCCGGCCCGCACGCCGTCCTCGTCGCGGATGTCGAGCAGCACGGCGCCGGCGTCGGTCTTGTGCACCAGGCCCGGAACGTCCGCCTTGAGCACGACCGGGTAGCCGGCGGTCGCGGCGGCCGCCGCCGCGTCGTCCTCGGACCGGGCCGCCGCCGTGGCCACCAGCGGTATCCCGTACAGGCGCAGCAGCGCCGCCGTGTCGCCGGGCGGCAGCCACCCGCCGTCCCGCGACCGGGCCAGGAAGTCGCGCACCAGCGCGCGGGCTTCGGCGACGCGGACGTCGCCGAAGCCGGGGACCAGGGTGCGCGGGGCCGACCGCCACTCCCCGTACTTGGCGGCGCGTGCCAGCGCGCCGGCCGCGGCCTCGGGGTAGCCGTAGGCCGGGATTCTGCCGTCCCGCGCGCCGAGCAGGCGGACCGTCTCGGGCTGGTTGAGGACGACGGCGGCGAGCGGGACCGCGACCTCGGCCTCGGCGATGGCCGCCACCAGGTCTCCGGTGGCGGCGGTCGGCAGCACCAGCGCGATCATCGCGTCCACGTCCTCGTCCGCGGCCAGCAGCTCGAGCACCTGCCGGAAGCCCGCCCTGGTGACGGTCGCCGTGGTGTCCACCGGGCCGCTCACCGACCCGCCGGCGGGCACCAGCGCGTGCAGCCGCCGCCTGGTCTGGCCCCGGGGGCGGTGGACGACCAGGCCGAGGTCGGTGCACGCGTCGGCGGCCAGCACCCCCGCGCCGCCCACGTTGGACACGATCGCGACGGTGCGCCCGGCGGGCGGCGGCTGGGTCGCCAGCAGCGCGGTGGCCTCGACCAGCTCGCCGAAGCCGGGCGTGGCGATGATCCCGGCCTGCTCGAACAGCGCCTCGCGGCTGACCAGCGGCGTGGCGATCGCGGCCGTGTGCGACGCGGCGGCCTGCTGGCCGGCTTCGCTGCGCCCCGCGTGCACGGTGAGCACCGGCATCCGGGCGCCGACGCGGCGCGCGGTGCGGGCGAACTTGCGCGGGTTGCCGAACGACTCGATGTACAGCACCGCGAGCTTGGTCACCTCGTCCTGCTCCCACCACATCAGCATGTCGTTGCTCGACACGTCGAGCTTGTTGCCGACCGAGGCGAACGAGGAGATCCCGATGCCGAGCCTGGACAGGTGGTCCACCATCGCGAAGCCGAGGCCGCCGGACTGCATGACCAGGCCGGCCGCTCCCTGGCCCGGGTGCGCGGCCGCGAACGTCGCGTCCAGGCCGATGCCGGGGACGGCGATGCCGAAGCAGTTCGGGCCGATGAGCCGCATCCCGTGCCTGCGGCAGATGGCGAGCAGGTCAGCGCTGGCCGCCGTGTCCATCCCCGCGGTGAACACCACGAGGCCGCGCACGCCGCGCGCGCCGCAGGCTTCGGCGGTGTCGGGTACCGCCGGCGGCGGTACCGCGACCAGCGCGAGGTCAGGCGTTTCCGGCAGGCTGGCCACGTCGGGGAAGCACGGGACACCGCCGACCTGCCTGGCGTTCGGGTTGACCGCGTAGAGAGCACCCTGGTAGCCGCCGGTCCTGATGTTGTCCAGGACCGAGCGGCCGACCGTGCCCTGCCGGCGGCTCGCCCCGATCACGGCGACGGATCGCGGGGCGAACACCGGCCGGAGGCTGGCGACGTTGGCCGAGCGCTCCCGGGCCGCCACCGTGTCGAGGTACTCCTCCAGTTGCTTGCCGGTGTCGTCGGGCGGCAGCGGGATGGTAATGGTGACCACGCCGTCTTCCCGGGTGCTGTGGGTGGGCAGCCCGGCATCGGAGAAGACGCGGAGCATGCTGGCGTTCTCGCTCAGCGTCTCCGCGGTGAACGACTCGATCTGCCGGGCGCGGGCCAGCGAGACGAGGTGCTCCAGCAGCAAGGTCGCGATGCCCCGGTGGTGCATGGTGTCCGCGACGGCGAACGCGACCTCGGCCGTCTTGCCGCCGCCGCCCTGGGCGACCTCATAGCTGGCCACGCCGACGACCTCGGCGCCGTACAGCGCGAGCAGGGCGGCGTGGTCGGGTCCCGGGTCCCGGGTGATCCGCCGTGCCTCCTGCTCGGCGGCCGTCCTGCTCAGGCTGAAGAATCGCAGGTAGGCGTTGCTCGGTGCCATGGCCTCATGCATCGCCTTGACCGCTTCGAAGTCCGCCGGGGCCGCCGGCCTGATCTGGACCGTGCTGCCGTCGGCCAGCAGGGCGTACACGCCGGCGGTTTCCTGCACCGGGTGGCTCATCTTCGTTTCCCCTCGCTCTGCTTGCCCCGCTCGCCGCCGGGCGCATTTCGGCTCGCGGGGAGGAGGGCCGTGGGCTTGTGCGGCTGCCGGGCGGCTAGGTAGACCAAGGCGAGCCATACTGCTAGTGTGCCCGCGGCGACGAGGGCGATAGCCAGCAGCGACCACGCGGGCAGCGCCGAGTTGGGGTAAGCGGACGCCAGGCGCATGGCGGCGGCCTCAGAACAGCGGGCCGGGAGCGGGAACCGGGCGCTCGTCGGGGTAGCTGAGCCTGTCGCGCACCGCGACGACACCCTCGACGTGCCGGATCTCCTCGATCAGGTCGTGGCCGACGCTGGCGGTCTCAGGCATGCCCTCGATGGTCACGATGCCGTCCTTGACCGTGACGGTGAACCTGGCCGGGTCGCACAGCAGCATCCCGAGGATGACGCCCTGGGTGATGTCGTGCCGGATGTCCTCGTCTGGCCGGCTGTACACGCTCAGCACGTCGGCCCTGGAGACGATTCCGATCAGCTTCCCGTCGTCATCCACCACGGGAAGCCGCTTCACCTTGCGCGCGTACATCAGCCGGGCCGCGTGCGAGACCAGGTCGTTCGGGCCGATGGTCACCGGCGGCTTGGACATCAGGTCGGCGGCCGTGGTGGCGGCCGCCTTGGCCTGCTCCCGGTGGTGGAGCATCCCGCTGACCCGCCCGCCGCCGTATTCCAGGGCCTCCTTGGCCAGCAGGTCGGTCTCCGACACCACGCCGACGACCTTGTTGTCCTCATCGAGCAC
>DATGLH010000047.1:0-23246 GCA_035294225.1 Trebonia sp. | reverse complement strand
TCGCCCTCGCCCTCGCCCTCGCCCTCGCCTGCGCCCGCGGCCCGCGCATGCCGCAGAGCGTCGGCGTGCCGCTGCTCGATGAGGCAGCCGCACTGCCACGTGCCGTCGCCGCGCGGTGCAGGGGCACGCGCAGCCGCGGCTAGACCGTGTAGGCGGCACGAGCGCCGTGTATGGTTTCAGCGTGCTGTCTCAGGACAGGAGCGTGCCGCACGCGGGGGGACGCCGCGTGCGGGTCCGTCTCGACCCCGCTCCGCTGCGCCCGGCAGCCATCGGACCACCCGGCCCGCGCACCGCGTGCCGCCCGCCGCAGCGGGCGGCCTCCCAGGGACTCGATGCGCACGCAGGCTGACCGGAACGCGCACCAGGTCCTGCGGGTTCTCGGCGAACGCCTGCGTTCCGGCAGCCGTCCCGGGAACCGGACGGACGGCCTGCGGATCGCGCTGGCGATCGAGGGCGGCGGGATGCGCGGCACGGTATCCGCGGGGATGGCGTTCGCGCTGCACGAGCTTGGCGTGGTGCGGGCCTTCGACGCGGTCTACGGCGCCTCGGCCGGGGCCATCACCGGTGCCTGGCTGCTCAGCTCCAACCCTGGGGGCCTGCGCGGCTGGGCCGAGCCGTCCTACGCCAAGGCCCTGATCCGCTGGTCCGCGCTGCTGCGCGGGCGGCCGGTGGTGGACGTCCGGACGCTGGTCGAGATCGTCTACCAGACGGAGTTCCCGATGGACTTCGGTTCGGTGCTGGCCAGCGACGTGGAATACCATCCGCTCGCCACCGACGCCGCCACGGGCGCCTCGACCGACCTGCGCCCGCTGATACGCGACCCCGCCGACCTGCGCCTCGCGCTCCGCGCGAGCGCGTCGCTGCCCTTCCTGGCCGGTCCGCCGGTGCGGCTGCGGGACCAGCGGTTCTACGACGCCGGGGTAGCCGAGTCGATCCCGTTCCGCACCCCGATCGCACAGGGCGCCACTCACATCCTGGTGCTGCGCTCCCGCCGCGCGGTCCCGGCCGCGATCACCGCGGATCCCGTTGCCGCAGACGGCGCCCTCGCGGACGGAGGGTTGCCCCGCGGCGCCGTGAGCATCGACGGCATCGGGATCGACGGTGTCCGCCTGCCCCGTCCGCCCCGATCGGTGCGCCTGCTCACGCGCACTACGCTTCGGCGTGAGTCGGCGCAGTTGCGGGCCGCACTGCTCACCCGCGGTATCCGTACCGCCGCCGACATCGCGCGGATCGCCGAACTGGAGGCCGCCGGGCGGGCGCTCGCTGTGTTCCCGCCCCCGTCGGCGCCGCCGGTGAGCCGGCTCACCACCGACGGGCCGCTGCTCGCGGCGGCGTTCGAGGCCGGCCGCGAAGCCGTGCACGCGCTGGCCGGTGACTGGCTAGGTGCCCGCGCGGGCGTGCGGGACGGAAACCCGACGCCCGGCCGCGCCGCGGAGGACGGGGATGGCCGGTTACGGAGGACGGGGATGGCCGGTTACCCGGCCGGGTAACCGGCCAGGCTGACACGGGGCACATCAGGCGGCTTCCCGGTGTTATTCAGGTGACTGGCCCCCCGGGCAGTGGCACTATCGGGGGGAGACGGCTGTGCTGGTTCAGGGGGCGCCCCTGCAAGCCCCGGCACAGAGCTATGTGTGGAGGACAATGACGACGACCTTCGGCGAGCGGACCGAGGTGCCCGCCGCGACGGGGGAGCTTGACCTGGAAGACCGGCACGCGCTGCGCCGCGTGGCGGGGCTTTCCACCGAACTCACCGACATAACCGAAGTCGAGTACCGCGCTCTGCGGCTGGAGCGGGTAGTGCTGATCGGAGTCTGGGCCGATGGCACGCTGGCCAGCGCGGAGAACTCACTGCGCGAGCTGAGCCGGCTCGCCGAGACCGCGGGATCCGTGGTGCTTGACGGCCTCATCCAGCGGCGCGGCCGGGTCGACCCCGCCACGTACGTCGGCGCCGGCAAGGCGGCCGAGCTGGCCGGGATCGTGGCGGCGACCGGTGCCGACACGGTGATCTGCGACGGCGAGCTCAGCCCCAGCCAGCTGCGCCGGCTGGAGAGCGTGGTCAAGGTCAAGGTCATCGACCGGACCGCGCTGATCCTGGATATCTTCGCCCAGCACGCCAAGAGCCGCGAGGGCAAGGCCCAGGTCGAGCTCGCCCAGCTGGAGTACATGCTGCCGCGGCTGCGCGGCTGGGGCGAGTCGCTGTCCCGCCAGGCCGGCGGCCGGGTGGCCGGCGGCGGCGGCATCGGGACCCGCGGTCCCGGTGAGACGAAGATCGAGACCGACCGGCGGCGTATCCGGGCGCGTATCGCCAAGCTGCGCGGCGAGATCGCCGGGATGGCCACCGGGCGCGAGGTGCAGCGCGGCCGGCGGCGGCGGAACGCGGTGCCGTCGGTGGTCATCGCCGGGTACACCAACGCCGGGAAGTCAAGCCTGCTGAACGCCCTGACCGGCGCCGGGCTGCTGGTGGAGGACGCGCTGTTCGCCACCCTGGACCCGGCCGTGCGCAAGGCCAGGACGCCGTCCGGCCGTCCCTTCACGCTGACGGACACGGTCGGCTTCGTCCGGCACCTGCCGCACCAGCTGGTGGACGCGTTCCGGTCCACGCTGGAAGAGGCCGCCCAGGCGGACCTGATCTTGCACGTGGTCGACGGCTCGGATGCCGACCCGCAGGCGCAGCTCGCCGCGGTACGTGCGGTGCTGGCGGAGATCGGGGCCGGGAACGTCCGCGAGCTGGTGGTGATCAACAAGATCGACGACGCGGATCCGGTGGAGCTCAAGGCGCTCCAGCTGCGCGAGCGCGGTTCGGTGCTGGTCTCGGCCAAGACCGGCGAGGGCCTGGCCGGGCTGCGGGCCGCGATCGAGGAGGCGCTGCCGGGCCGCGATCACATGGTCCGGG
Source organism: Trebonia sp. (assembly GCA_035294225.1). Lineage (GTDB taxonomy): Bacteria > Actinomycetota > Actinomycetes > Streptosporangiales > Streptosporangiaceae > Trebonia. Next base: position 20,353 of record DATGLH010000047.1, on the reverse strand, counting down.
TCAACGTGCCGTACAGCCGGGGCGACCTGGTAGCGCGGGCGCATGCCGCGGGTGAGGTCACCCGGACCGAGCACGGTCCCGACGGCACGCTCCTCGAAGCCCGCGTCCCGCCAGAGCTGGCCGCCGAGCTGCGGCAGTACGCCATCCTCTAGCGCCCGGCGCGGGGCCATCCTCTAGCGCCCGGCGCGGCCGGCGCGGCCGGCGGCTGGGAGTTGGCTGAGCATTTGCCTGAAGGGCTTGTCTGAGAGCCCGCCGGTGCAATACCGTAACGGAACCGAGATGTAGGTCGCGTGCGCAACGCATTGCCGCAACGCATTGCCAACGCACGCGACCGTACCGTTCGTATCGCCAGGAAGTACGGTCAACGCCGACGTCCATACAGCATGGCAGGTGGCCGATCATGATGGCTGGAACCGACACCGCTGGTTCCCGGCACGCCGGGACGTGTCGATGACCGCCCGGCTGCTGACCAACATCGGCCGGCTGTGGACCGGGTCCGAGATCCTGAGCAATGCCGCCATCGTGACCAGCGACGACCGTATCGCCTGGGTCGGGCCCTCCGCGGAACTGCCGCGCAGTGTCCCGGGCGTCGTCGACGACATCGTTGACGTCGACCTGGTGGAGAACCTGGGCGGCGGCCTGGTCACGCCCGGCCTGATCGACGCGCACACGCACCCGGTGTACGCGGGCAACCGGTACGCCGAGCTGGCGATGAGGTCCAGCGGCATGTCCGACGCGGAGATCACCGCGGCAGGCGGCGGCATCTCCTCCACGGTCACCGTGACGAGGGGGACCGATCCCTGGACCCTGTGCAACAACGTGCGGGAGCGGCTCGCCAGCTGGCTACAGTCCGGTACCACGACGATCGAGGCGAAGACCGGATACCACCTCACCAGGGACGGCGAGCTGGCCGACGTGCGGATGCTCCGCTCGCTGGAGAACGAGCCAGGCATGCCGCGGGTGCACGTGACGTTCCTGGCCGCGCACTCGGTGCCGCCGGAGTTCTTCGGCCGCCGCGGCGACTACATCGACGCGGTGAGCGCCTGGTGCGCCGACGCGGCCGCGGTCGGCGCGGACAGCGTGGACGTCAACTGCGAGGAGGGCCGGTTCAACGAGGACGAGGCCCGGTGGATCCTCAGCGCGGGCCGCCGTTCCGGTCTGCTGCCGAGGCTGCACGCCTGCGCCCACTCCCGCACCGGAGCGGCCCTCGTCGCCGCCGAGATGGGCTGCGCCTCGGCCGACCTGCTGAACGCGGCGACCGATGACGACGTCGCGGCGCTCAGCCGGGCCGGCGTCGCCGCCGTGATCTGCCCCGGCTCGGCCATGCAGCGGGCCGCGCGCCCGCCGGTGCGGTCGCTGCTCGACAAGGGCGTCGCGGTCGCGCTCGGCTCCGACCACACGCCGGGCGGGGTCGGCATCACCTCGATGCCGCTCGTCATCGCGCTCGCCGTGTCCTACCTCGGGATGAGCGTCACCGAGGCGCTGCGCGCCGCCACGCTGGGCGGTGCGCAAGCGCTCCGCGCGCCGGACCGCGGCGCGATGGTGCGCGGCCGGCTGGCCGACATCGTCCTCTGGGACGCCGACCACGAGGGTGCGTTCGCCTGGAACTACGGCCTCCAGCCGCGCCGCGTCTGGCGCGGCGGCGAGCCCGTCACGCCCTAAGACCTGCACCGTCCTAAGACCCGGCACCCTCGCGCCGCAGCGGGGATAAACCGGGGGACACCTGTAGCGGGACGGCGCACCGCCCGGCCGGCCAGTCCCGGCGGCCGGCCGGTCCTGCCGGCACGCCCGGCCCGCACGGCCCGTGCCGGCCGGCGGATCTGGCATGCTTGCGAGCATGGCAACGCAGGCGCTTGTCACGCTGATCGTGGGCGAGGAGGAGTTCCTCGTCGACCGGGCGGTGCGGGAAGTGGTCACGGCGGCCCGCGCCGCGCTGGCTGAGGCAGGCGGCGGGGGAGACGTCCACGACGTGGACGCGGGCGCGCTCGCGGCGGGGGAACTGGCGACGCTGACGTCTCCGTCGCTGTTCGGCGGCGGGTGCGTGGTCATCGTCCGGAACGCCCAGAACGCGGCCAAGGACGTCGCGGCGGAACTCGCGGAGTACGCCGCGGCGCCGTCCCCCGAGGCGGTGCTCGTCATCACGCACGCGGGGGGCGCCAAGGGCAAGGGACTGGTCACCGACCTGACAAAGGCCGAGGTCCGGGTGGTGCAGTGCCCGAAGCTCACGCGCGCCTCGGAGCGGGCGGAGTTCGTGCGGGCCGAGTTCCGGCGGGCGGGCCGGACCGCCGATGAGGGGGCGGTGCGCGCGCTGCTCGACGCGATCGGCTCGGACCTGCGGGAGCTGGCGTCGGCGGCGGACCAGCTCGCGTCCGACACCGAAGGCCGGATCAGCGAGGCCGTCGTGGCCAGGTACTACCGTGGCCGGGCGGAGGCGACCGGCTTCAGCGTGGCGGACCACGCGGTCGAGGGGCGGCTGAGCGAAGCCCTTGAGCAGCTCCGCTGGGCGCTGGCGACCGGGGTGTCCCCGGTCCTGATCAACAGCGCGCTGGCCCAGGGGGTGCGGTTGCTCGGGCGGGTCGGCGCCGCCTCGCGGGGAACGAACGCGGCGGCGCTCGCCGCCGAGCTTGGCGCGCCGCCATGGAAGGTCGACCGCGTGCGGCAGCAGCTGCGCGGCTGGCAGCCAGAGGGGATAGCCCGCGCGCTACAGGCCGTGGCGGAGGCGGACGCGCAGGTCAAGGGCGAAGGCGTCAGCCCCGGCTACGCGCTGGAGCGCGCCGTCAGGCGGATAGTCGCCTCCCGGGCCGGGCGCTGACGCGCCCGGCGGCATGCGGCCTCAGGCCTGCTGTAGCTCGGCTAGGCGCTTGGCGATCGCGGACTTGCGGTTCGCGGCCTGGTTCTTGTGGATGACGCCCTTGCTCGCGGCCTTGTCGAGCTGGCGGCAGGCGACGCGCAGCGCGGCGGCGGCCTCCTCGGCGTTGCCCGCGTCCGCGGCCTCGCGGAACTTGCGCACGTAGGTACGCAGCGCCGACTTGACGGCCTTGTTGCGCTGGTGCGCCTTCTCGTTCTGCTTGTTGCGCTTGATCTGCGACTTGATGTTCGCCACGCGTAGGGATCCTTCTCGGTTACGTCTGCTGAATCCGCCCAGGGAACGGTCTGCCCGCCCGGAGCGGCAGAGTGAGGGCGCGAAGACGAAGAATAGCCGAGTCCGCCCCCCTACCTCAAACCAGCCGGGAACACTCCCCGGCACAGAACCACAGCCACCACAGCCACCACAGGCGCCCGGCCGCGTCGGCCGGCCGCTTGTCGTCCATGGGCCCAGGGCCGCGGGAGCCCCGGGGAAGGCGGCGGGGCGGGCGCGACCGGCAGCTGCCGGCCGCCTGCTGGCCGACGCGGCGCCGGCGGCCAGCGGGACGGGTTAACGGGACGGATGTCTGCAACCCCAGGCCGTGCCGGCAAGCAAGTCGGCCTCGCCCGCTGCGGCGTGCCGCGGCGTGCGGCCGTGCGGCCATGAAGTGCCCGGCCGCCCCGAGCTGCGAGCCTGCCGCGATACCCTGAGTCGGGAGCGTGTGCGCGCCGCCCGCGGCGAACGGCGCCGGCCCCGCAAACCCCGCGCGGCGAACGGCGGCATCCCCGCCCGCTTCCGCGCGATCGGACGTCATGAAAGCATGGTGGTAATGAGCGATCCGGCTCGCCCGGCACCGGCCCGGCAGGCGCAGCAGGCCCGGCAGCAGGCTCAGTCGGCGCGGCAGCAGGCTCAGTCGGCGCGGCAGCAGGCCCAGGCGGCTCAGCCGGCACCCCAGCCGGCACCGCAGCAGGCCCAGCCGGCACCGCGGCAGGCACCGCAGCAGGCCCAGACGGCAGGATCGGGCCAGCCGCCCCGGATGCCGGCGCCCGCGCATACGGACCAGGCCGTGATCCGCAATTTCTGCATCATCGCGCACATCGATCACGGAAAGTCCACGCTGGCCGACCGCATGCTGCAACTGACCGGCGTCGTCGAGGCACGCCAGATGCGCGCCCAGTACCTGGACCGGATGGACATCGAGCGGGAGCGCGGCATCACGATCAAATCCCAGGCCGTCCGCCTCCCGTGGCAGCACGATAACAGCAACTACGTGCTGAACCTCATCGACACGCCCGGCCACGTCGACTTCACCTACGAAGTCTCCCGGAGCCTGGCCGCCTGCGAGGGCGCGGTGCTTCTCGTGGACGCGGCGCAGGGCATCGAGGCGCAGACGCTCGCCAACCTCTACCTGGCCCTGGAGGCCGACCTCAAGATCATCCCGGTGCTCAACAAGATCGACCTGCCCGCGGCGCAGCCCGAGCGCTACGCCGAGGAACTGGCGCAGATCATCGGCGCCGACCCGGCCGACGTCCTCAGGGTCTCCGCCAAGACGGGAGCCGGCGTGAGGGAACTCCTCGACGCGATCGTCGAGCAGGTCCCGCCGCCGCACGGCGACCCGGATGCTCCCGCCCGCGCGCTCATCTTCGATTCGGTCTACGACACCTACCGCGGCGTCGTCACCTACGTCCGGGTCAAAGACGGCCGCCTCGGCAAGCGCGAGCGCGTCCTCATGATGTCCACCCAGGCCGTGCACGAGACCCTCGAGGTCGGGGTCATCTCGCCCGAGCCCATCCCCAGCGACGGGCTGGGCGCCGGCGAGGTGGGCTACATCATCTCCGGCGTGAAGGACGTCCGGCAGGCGCGTGTCGGCGACACGGTGACCAGCGCCGCCAAGCCCGCCGGAGAGCCCCTGGCCGGATACGAGAACCCCAAGCCGATGGTGTTCTCCGGCCTGTACCCGGTCGACGGCGACGAGTACCCGGAACTGCGCGACGCGCTCGACAAGCTGCGGCTCAACGACGCCGCTCTCGTCTACGAGCCCGAGACATCCACCGCCCTGGGCTTCGGGTTCCGCTGCGGCTTCCTCGGCCTGCTGCACATGGAGATAGTCCGGGAGCGGCTCGAGCGCGAATTCGGCCTGAGCCTCATCTCCACCGCGCCGAACGTCATCTACCGCGTCGTCATGGACTCCGGCCAACAGATCCGGGTGACGAACCCCAGCGACTTCCCGGGCGGCCTGTCCGGCGGCCCGCCCGCCGACGGCAGGGGCCGCGCCCCCGAGGGCAAGATCGCCAAGGTCTACGAGCCGGTCGTACGCGCCACGATCATCTCCCCGAGCGAATACATCGGCACGATCATGGAGCTTTGCCAGGGCCGCCGCGGTTCCCTGCTCGGCATGGACTACCTGTCCGCCGACCGGGTGGAGATCCGGTACACGATGCCGCTCGCGGAGATCATCTTCGACTTCTTCGACCAGCTCAAGTCGCGCACCCGCGGCTACGCGAGCCTGGACTACGAGCCGGCCGGCGAGCAGGAGGCCAACCTGGTGAAGGTGGACATCCTGCTGCAGGGCCAGCCGGTGGACGCGTTCAGCCAGATCGTGCACGCCGACAACGCCCGCGAGTACGGCCTGGCGATGACGTCCAAGCTCAAGGAGCTGATCCCGCGGCAGCAGTTCGAAGTGCCCATCCAGGCCGCCGTCGGCAGCCGGGTCATCGCGAGGGAGAACATCCGCGCGCTGCGCAAGGACGTCCTCGCCAAATGCTACGGCGGTGACATCACCCGCAAGCGCAAGCTGCTGGAGAAGCAGAAGGAAGGCAAGAAGCGGATGAAGACGATCGGCCGGGTGGAGGTCCCGCAGGAGGCCTTCGTCGCCGCGCTCTCCACCACCCAGCCCGACTCCCGCTCCAGGTAGCCGCGGAACCCGGACAACCCGGAGCTCAGCCGTGCGCCGCGGCGATGACGATGGCCAGCGCCCAGAACGCCGCGCCCAGGTAGCCGATGACCAGCCCGGCGAGCGCCATCCCGGCGCCGCGCTGGCCGCTGGCGCGGATCTGGTCCCGGGCGACGTGGCCCATGACCACGCCGGGGATCAGCAGGAAGGGCATCAGCAGGCCGATCACCGAGCAGACCAGCGACGCGCCCGCCAGGCCGTTCGTCGGCTGCTGCGGCACCGGGTAGTAGCCGCCCGGCGGCGGGTACGGGACAGGCGCCCCCACGGGCCCGGCCGGCAGGTCGGCGACGAGCGCGGTCAGCTCGCCATAGGTCCGCGCCGCCATCGCCCGCGCCGAACGGGCGTCGAACTCCTCCTTGGTCAGCCGTCCCTCCCCGTAGGCGGCCTTCAGCACGTCCAGCGTCCGTTCCCGGTCCGCGGCAGCGGCGCGCATGCCGGGCTGGAAGTAGCCGGGATGACCGTACGGCGGCGGCGGGCCATAGGACGGCGGCCCGTAGCCGGCCGGCCGTGGCGCTCCGGCCGGCCCGTATGGCACATACGGCCGGTATGACGACGGGCCGTCCGGTGCCGGCGGAAGTCCGTCTGAACCAGCTGCTGGATCTGAAGTCACCAGTCCCTCCCGCCTGTGATGTCCCAGTTACAGCTTATCCTCGGCAGAGTGCCAGGAACGCTACCTGACGGCGAGCCGGCTCCCGCCGACGGGAGCCTGCCGCCCGCCGCCGCCGCCCGGTTCGGCGACCGCGAGTTCGGCGTGTACGTACACGTCCCGTTCTGCCGGACCCGCTGCGGTTACTGCGACTTCAACACCTACACCGCGACCGAACTCGGCGGCGGCGCGTCCCAGGCCGCCTACCCCGGCCTCGTGCACCGGGAGATCGACCTCGCCGCCAGGGCGCTCCCGCGCGGTAAGGCAACCGTAAGCACGGTCTTCTTCGGCGGCGGCACCCCGACGCTGCTCGCCCCGGCGCAGCTCGGCGGCATCCTGAAGAAGATCGACGACGCCTTCGGCCTGGCCGGTGACGCGGAAGTGACCGTGGAAGCCAACCCGGAGACGGTAGGCGCAGCCACCCTGCGACAGCTGCGGAGCCAGGGAGTCACGCGGGTTTCGTTCGGGATGCAAAGCTCGGAGGCACACGTGCTGCGGGTCCTGGACCGCCAGCACGAGCCCGGCCGCCCGCAGCGCTGCGTCCGCTGGGCGAGAGAGGCGGGCTTCGAGCACGTGAGCCTGGACCTCATCTACGGGACGCCGGGGGAGAGCGACGAGGACTGGCGGCGGTCGCTGGCGGCCGCGCTGGACGCGGGGCCGGACCACATCTCCGCCTACGCGCTGACCGTGGAGGAGGGGACGCGGCTGGCCGCCCGGGTGCGCCGCGGCGAACTGCGCCCGCCGGACGACGACGTGCTCGCCGACCGGTACCTGATCGCGGACGAGATGCTGTCCGCGGCGGGCCTGACGTGGTACGAGATCTCGAACTGGGCGGCGGGCGAGACGGCGCGCTGCCGGCACAACATGCTGTACTGGACCGGCGGCGACTGGTGGGGGTTCGGCCCGGGCGCGCACAGCCACGTCGGCGGGACCCGGTGGTGGAACGTGCGGCACCCGTCCGCCTACGCGTCCCGGCTGGCAGCGGGCCAGTCCCCGGCGCAGGCCCGCGAGGTGCTGACCGACGCGATGCGGCGGATGGAGGAGATCATGCTCCGCGTCCGGCTGGCCGAGGGCGCGCCGCTTTCCCTCCTCAGCGGCGCCGCCCGCGATCACGCCGAACGGGCGGTGGCGTCTGCCCTCGCCGACCCCGCTGCCTTCGCTGGCGGACGCCTGGTCCTTACCCGCCAGGGCAGGCTGCTCGCGGACGCGGTGGTCCGCGACCTCACCTGACCTACTTGACGAGGGGAGAGCAGATCCAGGCCGGGATCTGGCGGAAGCCGCCCCTCCGCGCGGCGGCCGCGCCGCGGACCAGGTGCGCCACGACGATCAGCCAGCCGGCCGCCGCGACCGCGGCCATCACGGCGAGCGCGGTGGCGGCGTTGCCGAGGGACAGCAGCGCTCCCATGATCACCCCGGAAACCGCGTACAGCAGGGCGGTCAGCGCCACGTTCAGCGCCTGCGTCGCGTGCCACCGGACGAACGGCGACGCGCGCCCGGCCAGGTAGACGGCCAGCGGCACGAGCGGGATGACGATGGCCGCGCCCAGGTAGCCGAGCGAGCTGAGCGTTCGCTCGCGCCCCGTCGGCGTTCCCGGCGGGAGCCAGCGGTGCTCCTCGCGGGCCTTGCCGGTCACGGTCATTCGCCCTCCTGGGCGGTAACGAAGTCGATGAGTTCCTCCACCCGGCCCAGCAGCGCCGGCTCCAGGTCGGCGTAGCTGGCTACGGACCCCAGGATGCGGCGCCACGCGGCAGCGACATCCGCCGGCGTCCGGCCGGGCCAGCCGATCCGGGCGAGCACGCCTTCCTTCCACGGCTGCCCGGGCGGCACGTCCGGCCACCTGTCCAGGCCAAGCTTAGCGGGCTTGACCGCGGCCCAGATGTCGATGAACGGGTGGCCGGCCACGAGCACGTGCGGCGAGCGCGCCGCGGCCGCGATGTGGCTCTCCTTGGAGCCGTCGACCAGGTGGTCGACGAGCACGCCGAGCCGCCGGCCGGGCCCGGGCTGGAAGGCCCGGACGATCTCGGGCAGGTCGTCGATCCCCTCCAGGTACTCGACCACGACCCCGGCGTCGCGCAGGTCATCGCCCCAGATCTTCTCCACGAGCTCGGCGTCGTGCCTGCCCTCGACGTAGATCCGGCTGGCCCGCGCCACCTTCGCCCGCTGGAGGGGGGCGGCTACCGACCCCGACGCGGTGCGGGGCGGCGCCGCCGGCCGCTTCGGCGCCGGCCGGACGAGGGTCACCGGCCTGCCTTCGAGCAGGAACGTGCCGGGCAGCGGGAACACGCGGCGCTTGCCGTGCCGGTCTTCCAGCGTGACGGCGCCGGCCTCGGACGCGACGACCGCGCCGCAGAACCGGCCCTCGAAGTCCTCGACGACCAGCCCCGGTTCGGCCTCGACCTGCCGGGCCGGCCCCCGGCCCGGGCGCGGGCGCCTAGGCCCGGACGCGAGAACGTCGTCCGCGTACCGCTTGCTCCGCACCGCACCTCCTGGGGACGCGCCGGGGCCGCCGCGAGGAAAGCGTAGCTGAGCTGGGCAATGTTCTTGCCGTCCGGGAAGTCTCGTGGCGGAATAGAATTAGCACTCAGAATGATAGAGTGCCAGGGAGGCGACCACGTGCTTGACGAGCGGAAGCTCGCGGTGCTGCGCGCCATAGTCGAGGACTACGTGTCCACCACCGAACCGGTGGGATCGAAGGCGCTTGTGGATCGGCATGGCCTCGATGTGTCGGCCGCCACGATCCGCAATGATATGGCAGTACTCGAGGAGCAGGGGTTCATCGCCCAGCCGCACACCAGTGCGGGACGTATCCCCACGGATAAGGGATACCGGCTGTTCGTCGACCGGTTGTCCAGCATCAAGCCGATGTCCGCGGCCGAGCGGCGGGCGATCGAGGCATTCCTCGCCGGGGCGTACAGCCTGGACGACATCGTGGCGCGGACGGTGCGGCTGCTGGCTCAGCTGACCCGGCAGGTGGCGGTCGTCCAGTACCCCTCGCTCAGGAGGTCGGCCGTCCGGCACATCGAGCTCGTCTCGCTCGGCCCCCAGCGCGTGCTGCTCGTGCTGATCACCGACACCGGCCGGGTCGAGCAGGCCGTGGTGGAGCTGCCCGACGTCGCGGAGCCGGAATCGGTCGCTCATCTGCGGACGGTGCTTAACGCGTGCCTTGATGGGCATAAGCTTTCGGACGCCGCCGCGACGGTGGTCGGCCTGGCGGACCGCATCCCCGTCCCTGAGCGGGCGAACGCGGGCGCCGTGTTCTCTGTCCTGCTCGACAGCCTGGCCGAGCGGAACGAGGAACGGGTGGTATTCGGCGGAACGGCGAACCTCGCCGCTCCCGACTGGGGCAAGGGACTGCGTGACGTGCTCGAAGCGCTGGAGGAACAGGTGGTGCTGATGCGGCTCCTCGGAGAAGCCGCCAGCCCGTCTGCCCTGACCGTCCGGATCGGCGCGGAGACCGGGCTACAGGGCACGTCGGTGGTGTCCGCCGCCTACGGCGCCCGCGGGCAGGCCATGGCCAAGCTCGGCGTGCTCGGTCCCACCCGGATGGACTACCCGAGCACGATGGGAGCGGTGCGCGCGGTTGCCCGTTATGTCGGTCGAATCCTTGGGGAGTCATAGTGGCGGAGGACTACTACGCGCTGCTTGGTGTCCGGCGCGACGCCGGGCAGGACGAGATCAAGCGCGCGTACCGCAGGCTCGCCCGTGAGCTCCACCCCGACGTTAACCCCGATCCGGAGACCCAGGAGAAGTTCAAGGAGATCAGCCAGGCCTACGACGTGCTCTCCGACCCGGAGAAGCGTCAGATGTACGACCTGGGCGCGGACCCGTTCGCGTCGGCCACCGCCGGGGCCGGAGGGTTCGGCGGTTTCGGCGCGGCCGGCTTCCCGTTCAGCGATTTCGTGGACGCGGTCTTCGGCGCCGCGAGCGCCGGCACGACCCGCGGGCCGCGCAGCCGGGCGCGGCGCGGCCGGAACGCGACGATCCGCATCGAACTTGACCTGGCCGAGTGCGCGTTCGGCGCCACCCGGGAGCTCACCGTGGACACCGCGGTGGTCTGCCCGACCTGCTCGGGGGAGGGCACCGCGCCCGGAACCCACCCGGTGACCTGCGATGTCTGCGGCGGCCGCGGCGAGATCAGCCAGGTGCGGCGGTCCTTCCTCGGCCAGGTGATGACCACGCAGCCCTGCCCGGCCTGCAGCGGCTACGGCACCGTGCTGCCGCGGCCCTGCCCGGAGTGCGACGGCGACGGCCGGGTGCGCACCAGGCGGACGATGAAGGTGCGGATTCCGGCCGGCGTCGAGGACGGGACGCACATCCAGCTGGCCGGCGAGGGCGAGGTCGGCCCCGGCGGCGGCCCGCCCGGCGACCTGTTCCTCGAGGTCGTGCAGCGGTCGCACCCGATCTTCGAGCGGCAGGGAGACGACCTGCACTGCACGCTGACGATCCCGATGGTGGCCGCCGCCCTCGGCGCCACCGTGCAGGTCGAGTCCCTGGACGGCCCGCACGACGTCGACATCCGGCCGGGCACCCAGTCCGGCCACGTCATCCCGCTGTACGGCCTCGGCGTGAAGCACCTGAACGGCAACGGCCGCGGCGACCTGGTCATCCACGTGACGGTAGAGACGCCGACCCGGCTGGACGCCGAGCAGGAGAAGCTGCTGCGCGAGCTGGCCAAGCTCCGCGGCGAGGAGCAGCCGCCCGGCAAGTTCCAGCCGGGCCAGCAGGGCTTCTTCTCCCGCCTGCGCGACGCCTTCAACGGCCGGTAACCCCGGTAACCCGCGTCTGGCCCTGCCGGCGGGGCCGCGGCGCCTGCGGGCGCCCCGCCCCAGCCGCGGGGGCCTGCGGGCGCCCGCGGTCGTTTGGGGCCGTGGCCCACAACCCCAGATCTAGTGGGGCGCTGGGCCACCGCCCTAAACGGGTTCCCGCCGGTGCGGAGCGTCTGGCAGCCTCAGCTTTCTCGCGGCTTTCCCGCGTCGCGCCTGCCCCTCGGCTTACCAGCGACGGGTGCGGGACAGCAGGACGGCGGCGGCTGCCGCGCCGGCGGTCGAGGTGCGGAGCACCGTCGGGCCGAGCCGCGCCTCGATGGCGCCCGCGGCGGTGAGGGCGGCGCGCTCGGCCGGGCTTATGCCTCCTTCTGGACCGACGACGAGCAGGATGTCGCCCTCCCCGGGCAGCGCCAGCCGCGACAGCGGCGTGGCCGCATCGGCCTCGAGCACGAGGGCGCACGCGGCGGCTGCGACGAGCTTCGTGACGTCGGCGAGCGCGGCGGGGCCGGTCACTCCGGGCATCCAGGCACGGCGGGACTGCTTGGTGGCCTCGCGCGCGGCGGCGCGCCACTTGCCGAGCGCGCGTGTCCCGCGTTCGCCGTGCCAGCGTGCCACGCAGCGCTCTGCGGCCCAGGCGATCACCGAATCGACCCCAATCTCGGTCATCAGCCCGACCGCGAGCTCACCGCGGTCTCCCTTGGGCAGCGCTTGGACGACGGTAATCCGCGGCTGCGGGGGAGGCGCCGAGCGGACCGACCGTACGGCGATCACGACCGAGTCCCTGGCGATAGCGGTGACGACGCCCTCGGCGATCGTTCCGGCGCCGTCGCTGACGTCAGCGCGCTCGCCGACCCGCAGCCGCCGCACCGCCGCCGCGTGATGCCCCTCCGGCCCGGACAGCGTGACAGCTTCCGCTCGCAGCTCGCCCGGGGACACCAGGAAGACCGGTGGCCCCGCGGCAGAGACGAGTGACTCCATGCCGGTCAGGTTAGCCTGGGCAGGTTCACCCGCGGCCGGTCCGCTAGGGCCGGGCCGCCAGCGGCTAGCCCGCGGGACTGCCCGCCGGACTGCCCGCGGACGCGCCCGATCCCGAAGGGGCGGCCGGGCTCGTTTCCCGGGTCGTGCTGCTCGTGGCTGAGGCCGGTGAGCTGGCCGGGCTCGTTTCCCGGGTCGTACTGCTCGTGCCTGAGGCCGGTGAGCTGGCCGTGCTTGTTTCCCGGGTCGTACTGGTGCTCACGGCCGGGCCCGTCGTCAGGAGGCTTGTCGCGCGCGAGCTGTCCGGTGAGCCTGACGGCGACGTCCTTGCCGGGGTCGTCGGGAGCGGGCTGCCCGGTGAGCCGGGCGAAGACGGTGAGCTCGGCGACGTCGTGGTCGTCCCTGCCGAGGAGCCGCGTGGGGCCGGGGGCGTTGGCACGGGCGAAGCCGTGGGCGACGGGGAGGCGGACGGGCTTGCCGTCGGAGACGCGCTCGGCGTCGGGCATCCCGGAGTGGGCTCGCTTGAGCGGCGGGAGCGGCCCGGCGGGATCGTGCTCGCCGGCGGCTGGGCCGCGGTGGCGGGCGGCGTCGCGGTGGCGGGCGTCGCGGTGGGCGACCCGGTGGCGGGCGTCGCGCCAGGCGATCCGGTGACAGGTGTGGCGGAGGGTGATCCCGTGACGGATGCCGAGGCGGCGGGCGTCACGGTGCTGCCCGATCCGCCTTGAGCCGTGCTGCCGGCGGTCGGCTGCGGGCAGGCCGAGGTCGCCGTCGGACCGGACGGCGCTACGGCGCGCGCCGTGGTCGTGCTGGAGCCGGCCGGGACCGGGGCCCCGCCGCCCAGCGAGGCCCCGGTCCCGGCCGGGGCCCCGCCGCCATGGGCACCGGATCCGCCTGAGGACTGCCCGCCCGTCAGCACGTTCGAGCTGGCTTGCACGATCGCCTGCCGGAAGGTCGGCACGCCCAGCGCGATGCCGAGGATGAACGCGATGCCCGCGAGCAGGGCTGCCGGGCGCAGCCAGTTGGTGCCCGTGGAGACAGCCGAAGGCCGCCGGTGGCTCGCCGGCCTGGCCGTACCGGTCCCGCGCCGGCCGGCCGGGGTGCGGTCGGCGGCTTGCGGCAGCCGTCGCAGCCGCGGCAGGGGAAGACGGTCAGGCCATGCCCAGTGTCCGCGCCACACCCAGTAGCGTGCTCGGGTGAAAAACCCGCAAAGCACGGCCGTCAGCCACGGCTGAGGCGGATGCCGCTTAATCCGGGCGCGTATCCGCTCGAGTCCGTCGGCTCCGGGCTCGACCCGGCTGACCGCAGCGGCCAGTGCTCGCCGCAGCGCCTGCTCCAGGTCGTCCTCGGGTGCGGTCATGCCTTCACCCGCCAGCCTGCCGCGTCATGTCGTCCCCTGCTCCAAGATTGACTTGAGCGCTGCCATCGCGCGCGCCGTATGACTTTTTACCGCGCCCCTGCTGATCCCCATCGTCGCGGCGATGTCCGCCTCGGAAAGGTCAGCGTAGTACCTGAGCACGATGGCCTCGCGCTGCCTTTCCGGAAGCGTCCGCAGCGCGTCGATCACCGCCGAGCGCTCGATGAGCGCCATGGCGGCCTGCTCCGCGCTCGGTTCGTCGGGCGCCGGCTTAGGCGCGTTCTTGTCGACGACCGTGCGGTGCCGCAAGATCGAACGCGACCTGTTGACGACCGCCTGCCGCAGGTATGACAGCGCCTTCTCGGAGTCGCGCAGCCGCCGCCATGCCGTGTGCATGGCCTCGAACGCGTCCTGTACCACTTCCTCGGCTGTTTGCACATCGTGCACGAGCAGCACGGCGAGGCGCACCAGCGACTTGTACTCACCGAGGTAGAGCTCGGTGACGGCACGGTGGGCATCCCAGACGGCAGGAGTCGCCCGCACCTCCGGGGCGAGTGCGGTCACCGTGAGGCTTTCCGTCACGATGGTAGGACGCGCGGCCACATCGGAAGGTTCACCGTGGGCCGCCCCGTCCGCGCCGCCAGCGTCGGCGCCGTCTTCCCGCGCCGCGCCCGCGGTTTCCGGGGCGGCGCCCGCAGTTTGCCGCCTCACGTCCGCTTGCCGACCCACGTCCGCGGTTTCCGGTGTGGCGCCGCCGCCCGCCGCGGGGTGCTCCGTGTCCGCGGCCCTGCCGCCGGCCCCTGCCTCTGCCGTGTCCGCCCTCCGGTTAACCCCTGCCTCTGCCGTATCCGCCCCCCAGTCGCTGAGCGTGACCGTGCTGTCCAGTGAGGCGCGCGCCCCTTGATAGCCCCGCGGAGCGGCCAGGGTCGCGCCATCGGTGTCCGAAGTAGCCGCGGGATCGCCCGGTCTTCTCGCCGCGGCCGTGACGGCGAAGTCGCTCGCCGTAGCCGCACTGTACAGGACTGCGTCCGCGGGCTGCACGCCGGCGTCGGCTCGCGCCGCCGCGGGGATGTCCACTGGCGCCGCCGCGGGGATGTCCACTGGCGGCGTGCGCGGGCCCGGACCCGGTGCCAGGCCGCCTAGGGATGCCAGGCCGCCTAGGACAGCTTCCGCGGATTGGCTATTAACGGCCTCACCGTCCACGGCTGTGCCGCTTCTGCGCTGGTGCGCGCGATGCCCTATGGCGGTCCGTCACGACCCTGCCCAACCCAACCCACATTCGGTAACTCCACCCCAGTAACCGCCGGAGGATTGCAGAAGGACAAGAATATCCATGGCAGTTCGCAGAAGACAGTACTTGCGGGGATCGGGCTGTGATACCGGACGGCCGGGGCGGCGTGCCGTTGGATAATGCGGCGTGCTGTCGGGTAATTAAGGCATATCCGCGCGTAAATCCGATACCCGCGGGCGGCGGCGGGCCGCCCGCCCGGCCCGCCCGCCGGGCCGCCCGCCCGGGCCGCCCGGCGGCGGCCGGCGCCCGGGGATCCCGGGCGGGCCGCCGCGTTCACCGCTGGCCTTCCGGCACGCCGCGTGCCGGATGCGAGGTCTGAGGTCCCGCACCAGACGGTGCCGCTGGGCCACTATGATCGAGGTGTGCCAGACTGTTTGTTCTGCGGTATCGCGGCCGGAACGGTCCCGGCCACGATCGTGCTGGACGGAAAGCGGGTGGTCGCTTTCCGTGACATCAACCCGCAGGCCCCCACGCACGTGCTGGTGATCCCGCGCGACCACTACGCGGACGTAGCGGCCCTGGCCGACGCTGGTGACGGTCTGCTGACTGAACTTGTCGCTCATGCGCACCAGGTCGCCGTGGCCGAGGGAATCGAGGACAGCGGCTACCGGATCGTGTTCAACACCGGGCGGGAGGGAGGTCAGACCGTCGGGCACGTGCACGCGCACCTGCTCGGTGGCCGGCCGATGACATGGCCGCCTGGCTGACCCGAGAGCAGTGAATTGACAGATACTCGCAGCGACCTTCCAGGTTCCCAGATACGGATCGTCATTCCAGATGACCATTCAATGGTCGGTTTGCTCGGGACCCGGGATGAGTTGCTGCACGTCATCGAGCGAGAGTTCTCCGCTGATATTCACGTCCGCGGCAACGAGATCACCGTGTCCGGGCCGCCGGCCGAGACCGCGCTGATAGCCAAGCTGTTCAGCGAGCTCATGGAGTTGCAGCGCAAGGGCGCGGACCTGTCGGCCGACGCGGTGGAGCGCGCGGTGGCCATGCTCAGGGCGGAACTCGGCGTGCGGCCGGCCGACGTGCTCACCCAGGGCATCCTGTCCTCACGCGGCCGCACCATCCGGCCGAAGACGCTCAACCAGAAGCACTACGCGGACGCAATCGACAAGCACACGATCGTGTTCGCCATCGGTCCCGCGGGAACCGGCAAGACCTACCTCGCGATGGCCAAGGCAGTGAAGGCACTGCAGGCGAAGGAGGTCAACCGGATCATCCTCACCAGGCCGGCGGTCGAGGCGGGAGAGCGGCTCGGTTTCCTTCCAGGGACGCTGTACGAGAAGATCGACCCGTACCTGCGCCCGCTTTACGACGCGCTGCACGACATGGTCGACCCGGACTCGATCCCCAAGCTGACGGCGGCGGGCACGATCGAAATAGCCCCGCTGGCGTACATGCGCGGGCGCAGCCTCAACGACTCGTTCATCATCTTGGACGAGGCCCAGAACACCTCGCCGGAGCAGATGAAGATGTTCCTGACCCGGCTCGGCTTCGGCTCCAAGATCGTGGTCACCGGCGACATCACCCAGGTCGACCTGCCGCCAGGCCAGGTCAGCGGCCTGCGGGTGGTGCAGGACATCCTCGACGGCATCCCCGATATCCACTTCGCGAGGCTGACCAGCCACGACGTGGTACGGCACAAGCTGGTCGGGAAGATCGTCGACGCATACGAGCGCTACGACGCGAACGCCCGCACCCGGCCGGACGGCGATCGGCCGCCGCGTCGTCGCGACAGCCGCGAACACTGAAACGGGGATGCGGTGACCATCGAAATCGCCAACGAGTCCGGGGTAGCGGTCGACGAAGCGGCCCTCGAATCGGTCGCGCGGTTCGCACTCGGCCAGCTGCGGATTCACCCGCTGGCCGAACTGTCCGTGCTGCTCGTCGACAAGGCTGCCATGGCCGACCTGCACATGAAGTGGATGGACGAGCCCGGGCCCACGGATGTGCTCTCCTTCCCGATGGACGAACTGCGCCCGCCGTCAGTGGGGGGCGCGCACGGAGCGCGGGCCGGCGGCGAAGACGCCGGCCCCGAGCCGGGCCTGCTGGGCGACGTGGTGCTGTGCCCGGAGGTCGCCGCCGCGCAGGCGCGGCAGGCGGGCCACTCGGCGCAGCAGGAACTCGAACTGCTCTGCGTGCACGGGATCTTGCACCTGCTCGGCTACGATCACGCGGACCCCGAGGAAGAAGCCGAGATGTTCGGGCTGCAGGGCGAACTGCTGCGGGCCTGGCGTGCGGGAACGGCGGAAGGACCTGAGTTATGTCACCCGCAGGGTGGCTTATGGCAGCCGCGATCGCGCTGATCCTCGTCGCGGGCTGGTGCGCGGGCGCGCAATCGGCCATGGCCAGGGTGAACCCCGGCGGTTCCGAACAGTACGGCAGCCTGCTGACCCTGATGCGGATGTGCGCCGAGGTGGCCGCGGCGGTCCTGGTGACGCTGGCGTACGCGCACTGGCTCAACGGCGGCTGGCAAGTGTTCCTGCCCGCGGCCGGGACCCTGCTCGTCGCGCGGTATGTGCTGATCGGGGCCGGCCCGCGCGCCATGGGCCGGCCACGCGCCGAGCGCGTGGCCGGCACCGCGGTCGCGTTCCTGCGCCCGCTGCACCGCGTGCTCGGCCCGCTGCCGAGGCTGCTCGACGCGGTCACCGGCGCGTTGCCGTTCGGCGGCCACGGCGTCGACGCCGAGCTGAGCGGGCGGCCGGAGGTGCGCGGCCTGGTCGACTACATCGAGGGGCGGACCGAGATCGAGCCCGGAGAACGGGAGATGGTCCGTTCGGTGTTCGAACTCGGGGACACCATCGTCCGCGAGGTCATGGTCCCGCGCACGGACATGGTGTTCATCGAACGGGACAAGACCCTCGCCCAGGCTCTCTCGCTCGCGCTGCGCAGCGGCTTTTCCCGCATCCCCGTGGTCGGCGAGAACACCGACGACGTGGTAGGGATCGCATACCTGAAGGACATCGTGGCCTGGGAGCACGAACACCCGGGTGCGGCCGATTCCGAGCCGATAGGCAACGTCATGCGGCCGGCCACCTATGTGCCGGAGAGCAAGCCGGTCGACGAGCTGCTCAGGCAGATGCAGACCCAGCGGATCCACGTGGCCATCGTCATCGACGAATACGGCGGTACCGCGGGCCTGGTCACGATCGAGGACATCCTTGAGGAGATCGTGGGCGAGATCGCCGACGAATACGACACCGAACGGGCGCCGGTTGAGTGGCTCGCGCCCGGCACGGCGCGCGTCACCGCGCGGCTGCCAGTGGCCGAGCTGGAGGATCTGTTCGGCGTCGCGGTTGACGCCGAAGACGTGGAGACCGTCGGCGGCCTGCTCGCGCACGAACTGGGCCGGGTGCCCATCGCGGGCGCCGAAGCCACCGTGGCCGGCCTCCGGCTGACCGCCGAGAACCTCGCCGGCCGCAGGAACAAGCTGGGCACCGTCCTCGTCGAGCGCCTCGACGGCCGTAACCAGGTCAAGGATTTATAAAGATCATCACACCGAACGTACGCGTGGCGCCTCCTGACGGTCCGCCCTCGTCGTTCAGGTGCCCGGACGCGTCCAAGGGCCCGGACGCGTCCAAGGGCCCGGGCCGGCGATGAGGCGCCATGCCGGGACATCCGCCTGCGCGCCGGATGCGCCTGCCGGGCCGCCGGATCCGCCGGAAAGCGCCGCCGGGTTGCGGCGCGCGATCGGCTTTCTGCTGGCCGGCGCCCGTGGTCACTACACTCGTCCGCGTGAGCGAAGCGGTTCTTGGCCCAGAGGACCAGAAGATCATCACGCTGGCCCGCTCGACGCGGGCACGGGTGGCGGCGTCCGAGGGCGCCGCGGTCCGCGACGAGACGGGCCGGACTTACACGGCCGCGACGGTGGCCCTGCCGTCGCTGCAGCTATCCGCGCTGCGGCTGGCAGTGGCGATGGCCGTGTCCAGCGGCGCGGAGCGGCTAGAGGCAGCGGCCCTGGTCAGCGAGTCCGAGCCGGATCCCGGTGACCTCGCGGCAGTGCGCGACCTGGGGCCTGACGCCCCCGTTTTCCACGCCGCGCCCGACGGCACGCTGCGCGGGACCCTGGTTCCCTGACCACGGGATCCGGACACGCCCCGGACCGCGCGCCCCGGCGCGCGCCCGGCTGCCGTCCAGGGCCGGCGACGGGACCATCGAGCGGCATGCTGAGGCTGGCTCACGCTGAGGCCAGCCGCTGTCGGCTCATGCCCGCTCCCGGGAGTAGTACCGCCACCGGCGAGACGCCGGCGGTCCGGTGCCTCGTCGTCCCGTCAGCCAGCGCGCCAGGGAAGGCGGACCGGCCGCGCGGGGGCATCACCGCCGAGCACCGTGGTGACCAGGTCGGCGAGCCCGGGCGGGAGGACCTCATCGTCCGCGTGCCGCAGTTCGTCAACCGTCCACCAGCGGTGCCCGGTGATGACCGAGCGCTCCAGGTCTTCCTGGCCGTCCAGGCTGATCGCCGGGTCGGCGACCTGCACGGCGAAGAATGAGTCGGCCGCGAAGAAGCGCCGTCCGTCCTCCGCGCGCCAGACACCGGCACAGGTCGCCACCACCGGGCCGAGCCCGGCCTCGGTACATGCGTACCCGGTCTCCTCGGCCAGTTCCCTGACCGCCGCGGCGGCGAGCGTCTCGCCCCGGCGCACGCCGCCGCCGGGCGTGAACCACCAGGTCTTCCCGGCCGGGTCCAGTGCGCTGAACAGCAGGAGCCGGCCGGGCGGATCGAACACGAGAAGGCGGGCCGTCGGGCGCCATATGGGCGTCATGTCCACGCGGCCGACGGTACGCGGCAAACCCGTCGGCCGCCACCTCCCGCGCCCACCGCCCAATACCGAAAAATCTTTCTCTGTGAAGAAAAAATCGATTATAGGTGCCAAAATCCTACATGATCATGGTAGGCAGAAGCCGAATCTCAAGTTGAAGTTCCGGCAAATCGCCTAAAACGGGCGTGAGGACGCTGGGTGCGTGCGGGCCCTGGCGTGAGGACGCACGTGGTCGCGCGAATGCGGCGCGAGGACGCATGTGGTCGCGCGGATGCGGGAGAATCGGAGGATGAGCCCGCAGCGCGTGACCGCCAGGCGCCCCGGACGGGTGCCGCGAGAGAGCGCCCCGGCCAGCGCCCCCGCGGGTGCCGGTGCCGCCTCCGCGGCCGTCGCCGGCCAGGGTGCCGCCTCCGGCCAGGGTGCCGCCTCCGCGGCCGTCGCCGGCCAGGGTGCCGCCGCCGGCCAGGGCGCCCCGGCCAGCGCCCCCGCGGTCGCTGCCTCCCCGGGCGGCGCGTTCCGGTCGGGTTTCGCCTGCCTCGCAGGCCGCCCGAACGTCGGCAAGTCGACCCTGACGAACGCCCTGGTCGGCGCCAAGGTGGCGATCACCAGCGATCGTCCCCAGACCACGCGGAGGGTGATCCGCGGGATCGTGCACCGGCCGGACGCGCAGCTCGTCCTGCTGGACACGCCGGGCCTGCACCGGCCTCGCACGCTGCTCGGCGAGCGGCTGGACAGCCTGGTCCGCTCGACCCTGACC
>DATGLH010000046.1:0-35370 GCA_035294225.1 Trebonia sp. | reverse complement strand
CCGTTCCACCGCGAACACGCGCAGGATCAGCTCGCTGCGCAGCTCCCTGCCCCGGCGGGGCAGCGGCGCTGCCGCCGCCGGGCCGCTGCCATGCGGCTCGCCGGTCACGAACGCGCCGCAGCGCAGGCACCGCCAGGCCGGGCCGGCGGCCGTCGGGGCCATCAGCCGTTCCCGCAGCTCCGGTTCGTCCGGCTCGTACGTCAGGTGCCCCCTGCGCGCGCAGCCGAACAGGCTCCAGTCCACATCCCGACAATAGCCACACCGCCCGCCGTTCCGCGTACGCTGACCGCTGTTCCGGCCGCTCTCCGCCCGCGGCGGCCGTGCCCGCGGCGCCCGTGCCCGCGGCGGCCGTGCCCGCGGCGGCCGTGCGCAGGCCACGGTGCCGGACGGTGCGCCGCCGGACGGCAGGTGCCCGGCGTCGCCTTCCCGCAGGTCCGCCTCGCGGCCGGGGCCCGCGGCGCGCTGCCTGGCGATGGCCGGCATCGCGGGCCTGGGCTCGACGCCGGCGATGGCGGCGCCGGCCGGGTAGCAGGGCAGGCTGCGGCCGGTGCCGGCGGCGACCTCGGGGATCCGGCCGCGGGCGCGCTCGCCAGGCCATTCCCGCCCGCCGGCGAGCCGGGTCCTTGTCGGCCGAGCCAGGTCCTTGTCGGCCCAGCCAGGTCCTTTCGGAGAAGGCGATCTGCCCGTCGTGGCCGGGCGCGGCCTTGTCCCAGACCCGCTTGCCGTGCCGCCGGGCTCTGGCGCGCTCTCGCCCCGGCAGTGCCATCATGATGCCGGTCCTTCCGGCATGATGCCGGTCCTTCCGGGCGCGTTGTCCGCCTGCGCGGGAATGCTGCCAGGATCGTAGCGTGGAGATACTGAGCAGCCGGATCCTGGTGCGTCCCGCGGACCTGGGGCGGAGCCGGCGATTCTACCGCGACGTACTGGGCCTGGCGGTCTACCGGGAGTTCGGGCCGCCGGAAGATCCCGGGGTGGTGTTCTTCCTCGGCCAGGGACTGCTCGAGGTGTCCGGGCACACGCCTGGCCCTTCCGGCAGTGACTCGGTGATGATCTGGCTGCAGGTGCGGGACGTGCACGCGGAGCACCGCCGGCTGGCCGAGGCGGGAGTCCGCGTTACCCGTGAGCCGGTGACCGAACCCTGGGGGCTGATCGAGATGTGGATCGAGGACCCCGACGGCATTCCGATCGTTCTCGTCGAGGTTCCCTCCGATCACCCGCTCCGCCGCGACCAGCGATAGCGCTCCCGCGGAATGCCGGGCGACGTTTGGCGGCTTACGGTGCTAACGGTGTCTGCCGACAGTGTCCTAGGAAGGGAGCCGCATGACCCGCGCCGTCAAGATCCCGGACGCCGCTCACCCGATCACGGTCCGCCCCACGGGTTCCCGCGTGACCGTACGCGTCGGCGGCGTCACGGTGGCGGAGTCGGACAACGCGCTGTCGCTGGCCGAGGCGTCCTACCCGGTGGTGCAGTACATCCCCATCGCCGACGTGGACCAGAGCCTGCTGGTGCGGACCGGCACCAAGACCTACTGCCCGTACAAGGGAGACGCCAGCTATTACAGCGTCCGGACGCCCGGCGGGCGGACCGAGACCGACCTCGTCTGGACATACGAGCAGCCGCACCCGGCGGTCGCCGAGATCGCGGGGCACGTGGCGTTCTACGCGGACCGCGCGGAGATCACCATCGCATAGCGGGCCGCCGCGGTCACGAGCCCGTTCAGCGGCATGTCCCGGGACGGCCCCGCGGGACGCACAACCGGGCGTTCGGGTCCGGCGTGCTCCGATCACGGTTCCCTGGTGCCCCGGAAGGCCCGGGAGTCACGGCCGTACCCGCCCCGGCAGCCGACGTCCTGCCATGGCCGCCCGCGCGAGGCGAAAAATCATTCTTCACGAATGATTTTCCTGGTATAGGTGCAAAAAACTTACGCGATCATGAACGGAGGGGCCGGCGCCGGGCTGTCAGACGATCGTGCCCAGCGGGTTCTGCATCCGGGCCGTGAACGCCGCCAGCCAGCGGGCCGCGAGGGCGCCGTCGATCGCCCGGTGGTCGACCGAGAGCGTGCACCGCATGACCGTCGCCACCGTCACGGCGCCGTCGGCGACGACGGGCTGCTGCCGCGCCGCGCCCACCGCGAGGATGCCGGACTGCGGGGGGTTGATGATCGCGGAGAACTCCAGCGTGCCGTACATGCCGAGGTTGGAGACCGAGAAGGTGCCGCCTTCCAGCTCGGGCTGCAGCAGCCGCCGCTCGCGGGCGCGCCGCGCCAGGTCCTGCGACTGCCGGGCGATGTCGGACAGGCGCCTGGCCTCGACGCCGCGCAGCACCGGCGTGACCAGGCCGCCGTCGGTCGCCACGGCGATCGATATGTCGACAGACCCGTGCGCGACCAGGCCCTGCTCGCTCCAGGTGACGTTCGCCTCCGGCACATCGCGGAAGGCCGCGGCCACCGCCATCACGACGAAGTCGTTGACGGAGATCTTCACCGGCGCGGTCTCGTTGATCCGCTCCCGCAGCCGGAGCAGCTCGTCGACGACGCACTCCGTGGTCATGTAGAAGTGCGGCGTGGTCGCCTTGCTCTCGGCGAGGCGGCGTGCGATGGCCTGCCGCATCGGCGTGTGCGGGATGAGCCGGTCGCCCGCGGCCACGGGGGACGGCGCCTGCGCTGCGGGGGCAGCGGCGGGAGCGGGCGCAGCGGCGGGAGCGGAGGCTGCGGCCAGGGCGGGCCGCGCCGGGGCGGGCTGGCCGACGATGCGCTCGAGGTCGCGGCGGACGATCCGGCCGTTCGGGCCCGTGCCCGCGATTCCGGCGAGGTCGATGCCCCTCTCCTGGGCGATCTTGCGGACGAGCGGGCTCGCGAAGATGCGGGTGCCGGGCGCCCCGGCCGCGGGCGCAGCCGTGTGATGCCCGTTCGCCGTCCCGGTGCCCCCGGCCGTCCCGGTGCCCCCGGCCGTCCCGGCGGGCGTGCCGCCGAGCGCGGCGTCGATGTCGGCCTCCGTCTCGCCCTCGCTCACGAGCACCGCGATGGGGTCGCCGATCGCGCCAGTCTCGCCGGCGGCGAGCACCAGGCGGCCGACCGTCCCCGACTCCTCCGCAGCGTACTCGACCAGCGCCTTCTCGGTCTCGATCTCCGCGATCGGGTCCCCTGCGGTCACCTTGTCCCCGGGCGCGACGAGCCAGTTCGCGATCGCCGCTTCCGTCGCGCCCGCCAGGACGCTCGGCATCCGCACCACCGTGGCCATCAGCCGGCCACCCGCCCGAACCCGAGGCGCACGCGTTCCAGGCCCGCGACGACCTCCTCGGTGCGGGCGATCGCGGCCCGCTCCAGCACCTTGGAGATCGACGGGCTCGCCTCGCCGCCCGTCACGCGCTGCACGGGCTGGTCGAGCCAGTCGAAGAACCGGCGCTGGATCTCGTCGGCGAGCCAGCCGCCATACGAGGTCCCGGCGGCGCCCTGCTCGACGATGAGCACCGCGTTCGTCTTCTTGATGCTCATCCCGACGGTCTCCCAGTCGAGCGAGGCGCGGTCGAGGAAGCGCAGGTCGATCAGCTCGGCGTCGATGCCGGCCCGCTCGATCGCCTCGGCCGCGTGCGAGACCATCGACAGGTACGTGAGGACCGTGACGTCGCTGCCGGCGCGGCGGACGGCCGCGCGGCCGAACGGGATCTGGTAGTCGAGGTCGTCGACCGGGATCTCGCCCTCGGTCCCGTACAGGTCCACGTGCTCCACCACGAGCACGGGATCCTCGATCGCGAGCGCCGCGTTCATCAGCCCCACGTAGTCGAACGGGGTGGAGGCGGCCATGATCCGCCAGCCGGGGCTGGTCGCGAAGATCCCCACGGGGTCCATGAGGTGCTGGGACCCGTACCCGGTGCCCATGGCAACCTTGGTGCGCAGCACGAGCGGCACCGGGTTCCGCCCGCCGAACATGTGGCGGGCCTTGCCGATCTGGTTGAACACCTGGTCGGCCGCTACCCACATGAAGTCGGGGTACATGAACTCGATGACCGGCCGGAAACGACCGTCAAGCGCCAGGCCGCCGCCCAGCCCCGCGAAGGCGTTCTCGCTGATCGGCGTGCCGAGCACGCGGCCGGGATACTTCTCCGCCAGGCCCTTGGTAGCCCCGTTGGTGCCGCCGCCCAGGCGGTGCACGTCCTCGCCGAGCACGACGATGCGCTCGTCTTGGCCCATGCGCCGGTCCATGACCCGCCAGACCGCGTCGATGAACTTCCCCCGTTTCAGCGCCCCGGTGAAGTCCTGCCGCTCCACCGTGCGCGCGCCCGCGAGCTCGGACAGGTCGCTGCGGATGCCGACGTCCGCGAAGGCGGGGTCGGGCCACAGCTCCGGGCGGATGCGGCGGATGCCGGGCCTGGCGCCCGGGCCGGGTTCGACGAGCGCGTCGGCAGCGAGCCGCATGGCCTCGACCGCCTGCGACCGGACGGCGGCGACCCCTGCCTGGTCGATGAGGCCGAGCCTGGTCATCTCGGCCGCGACGCGGTCCAGGGGGTCGCGGGCCCGCCACGCGGCCTCCTCCTCCTTGGTGCGGTAGCCGAAGGCGCTGCCGGGGTAGGGGCCGTTCTGGTGGAAGTAACGGTAGACGAGCGCCTCGACGACGACCGGGCCCTCGCCGGCGCGCAGCCGGGCCAGGGCCCGCTCCATCACCAGGTGCACCGCGAGCGGGTCCATGCCGTCGACCCGCCAGGCCGGGATGCCGAAGCCGGGTCCCCGGCCGGATAGCCGCGGCTCCCCGGTGGCCTCCTCGACGGTGGTCGAGACGGCGTAACCGTTGTTCTCGATGAAGAAGCACAGCGGCAGCCGCCACGCGGACGTGAGGTTGAGGCTCTCCAGCACCGAGCCGATGTTCGCCGCGCCGTCGCCGAAGTACGTCACGGTGACGTCGGAGGTGCCGGAGTGCTTCTGCGCCCAGGCGTTGCCGGCCGCCATCGGCACGCCGCCGCCGACGATCGCGTTGGTGCCGAGCGCGCCGGCCTCGAGCCACTGCAGGTGCATGGAGCCGCCGCGCCCGGCGCAGTAGCCCTGGGCCAGGCCGAGGATCTCGGCGAGCGTGCGCTGCAGTACCTCCTGCACCTCGGGGGTCACGAGCCGCCCGAGGTCGAGCACCCCCTTCGTCACGTGCGTGAGGGCCTTGGCGAGGAACTGGTGGTGGCCGCGGTGCGAGCCGTTGACGGCGTCCGTCGAGCGCAGCGTGACGATCGAGCCGACCGCGCCGCCCTCCTGCCCGATGCTGGAGTGCGCGGGACCGTGCACCAGGCCCTCGCCGGCGAGTTCGAGGACCGTCTCCTCGAAGGCGCGGATGAGATGCAGCTGCCCGAGCATCGTCGCGAGCAGCCCCGGGTCGGCGGCCTTCCAGTCCGCCGCCGTGGTGCTCAGTTCGTTCCACTCCGCTCCGGGCTGAAGGCGCCTTACCCGCGGCATCCGCATCTCCCTCGATCCCGCCGTGCCGGTCGACCGACACGCTACCGCGGAAATGCATCCATATCAACGCCAGAACTCCAAGGAAACGGGAAGAATGTTGCCAGTCCCGGGAAGATTGGATACATAATTGGCTGAGGGCTGAGGGCTGAGGGCTGAGGGCTGAGGGCCGGGGACGGCCGGTGGCCGGGGAAGGGCTGAGGAGGATCCGTGGGCAGGGGCATTCCCGGACTGCGCGGCGGCGACCATATCGGGATCACCGTCCCCGACATGGAGCAGGCGCACGCCTTCTTCGTGGACGTGCTGGGCTGCGACTACGTCTACTCGCTGCCCGAGATGCGCCACGACGACGACTGGATGCGCGACCACCTCAACGTCGACCCGCGGCGGGTCGTCAGGCAGATCCGCTTCTACCGCTGCGGCTTCGGCCTCAACATCGAGGTCTTCGAGTACGAGCCGCACGACGGGCAGCGCGGGCAGCCGCGCAACAGCGACGTGGGCGGCCACCACATCGCCCTCTACGTCGACGACATGGACGAGGCGGCCGCCTACCTGCGCGCGAAAGGCATCAGGCTGCTGGCCGGGCCGGTCGCGAGCCGCAACGCGTCGGCCGGCCAGCGCTGGCAGTACTTCCTGTCTCCCTGGGGCATGCAGTTCGAGCTCGTGAGCTACCCGGACGGCAAGGCCTACGAGAAGGATGCGCCGGTCAGGCTCTGGCATCCCGGGCACCCGGCGGACTGAGCGCGATGAGCCACCCGAGCGAGACGAGCCGCCCGAGCGCGGCGAGCCATCCGAGCGAGACGAGCCATCCGAGCGCGGCGAGCCACGACGCCGGGTACCGCGGATGCGTCGCGAGCCACCGGATCGCCGGCAGCCTGCGCGCCGCGATCCTGGACGGCAGCTACCGGCCCGGCGAGCGCATCAGGCAGGAGGACATCGCGGCCCGCTCCGGCGCGAGCCGGATCCCGGTGCGCGAGGCGCTGCGGATGCTCGCCGCCGAGGGCCTGGTCACCCTCGTCGCCAACTCGGGGGCCTGGGTCACCAGGCTGACCCTCGCCGAGTGCGTCGAGACCTACCTCATCCGGGAGCGGCTGGAGCCGCTCCTGCTCCGCACGAGCCTGCGCCACCTGGAGGACGCGACCATCGGCCGGCTGGCCGCGCTCGCCGGCGAGATGGAGGCGGCCGCCGGCGTCGACGCCTTCATGCGGGCCGACCGGGAGTTCCACCTGTCGAGCTACGAGGGCGCGAGGCCGGGCGAGATGTGGCAGATCATCGGCCGCATGTGGAACACGACCCAGCACTACCGGCGCGAGTTCACCAGGCTCGCGGCCGCGTCCGGCATGACCGTCACGCACCTGGAGCACCGCCTGCTGCTCGACTGCATCCGCAGGCGCGACGCGGACGACGCCGAGCGGATACTCGTCACGCATATCCGCCGCACGCGGCTGGAACTCCAAAAGCACCCGGAGATCTTCAGCGCTTGAGCCTAAGGAGGGCATCATGACGTCAGCGCAGCGCCCGGCGGGCGCGCGGCCCATCGGGGCCCCTGGCCAGATGGGGGTCGACTACGAGGAGCGCGTCGACTTCGGCCGGCTGCGCGCGTACCGCCTCGCGCGGGCCCAGGCGGCGCTGCGGGCGAGCGAGTGCGGCGCCTTCCTGCTCTTCGACTTCTACAACATCCGGTACACGACGCAGACCTGGATCGGCGGAGCGCTCGGCGACAAGATGATCCGCTACGCCCTGCTGCTGGCGGACCGCGACCCGGTCCTGTGGGACTTCGGCTCGGCGGTGCGGCACCACAAGCTGTACTCGACGTGGCTGCCCGAGGAGAACTGCCGGCCCGGGTTCCTGGGCTTCCGCGGCGCGGTCGCCCCCGACGCGGGCCTCATGCGCGACGCCGTCGCCGAGATCAAGTCCGTGCTGCGCGAGGCCGGCGTGGCGGACGCCCCGCTCGGCGTCGACATCGTCGAGCCCCCCTTCCTCTTCGAGCTCCAGCGGCAGGGCATCACGGTGCGCGACGCCCAGCAGGCCATGCTCGGCGCCCGGGTCATCAAGTCGCCGGACGAGATCATGCTGCTCAACCAGGCGGCGGCCATGGTCGACGGCGTCTACGCCGGCATCGCCGACGTCCTCAAGCCCGGCATCCGCGAGAACGAGATCGTCGCGCTCGCCAGCAAGCGGCTCTACGAGCTCGGCAGCGACCAGGTGGAGGCCGTCAACTCGATCTCCGGCGAGCGGTGCAACCCGCATCCGCACAACTTCACCGACCGCATCATCCGCCCCGGCGACCAGGCGTTCTTCGACATCATTCACTCGTTCAACGGCTACCGGACCTGCTACTACCGCACGTTCGGGGTCGGCAGCGCGACGCAGAGCCAGATCGACGCCTACAAGCAGGCGCGGGAGTGGATGGACGCGGCGATCGGCGCGATCAAGCCCGGCGTCACCACCGACGTCGTCGCCCGCGTCCTGCCGCGGGCGCAGGACTTCGGCTTCGACAGCGAGCTGGCCGCCTTCGGCCTGCAGTTCGCGCACGGCCTCGGCCTCGGCCTGCACGAGCGGCCGATCATCTCGCGGCTCAACTCGCTGGAACACCCGCTCGAGCTCCAGCCGGGCATGGTGTTCGCGATGGAGACCTACTGCCCGGCTTCCGACGGCATCTCCGCTGCGCGCATCGAGGAAGAGGTCGTGGTCACCGAGTACGGCACGGAGATCCTGACCAAGTTCCCCGCCCAGGAGCTGTTCGTCGCGAACAAGTACTGAGCTGCCCCGGCCGCGCCCGCCATTGCGGCCATCCCGGCCCCGGCCGTGGCCCGGCCGCCCCGGGGTCTCGCGGCCGTGGCCCCGCCCCGGGGTCTCGCGGCCGTGGCGGTCGTGGCCCTGCCCCGGGGTCTCGCGGCCGTGGCGGCCGTGCCCCCGCTCCGGGGTGTCAGGGATGGCAGTGGCCCGCGGCGGGCCGCGGCGGCGCCAGGTCGATGCCGGGGTTGCGGTCGAAGAAGCCGGAGGGCTTCAGCGTGAACCCCGTGTACTCGCACGGCATCACCGGGAAGTCCTCGGGGCGGCAGAAGTGGGTGACCCCGACCGTGTGCCACAGCACGATGTCGGTGTCGGTCACCGGGCGGTCCGCCGCGGTCCACGCGGGCAGCCCGGCGCCGCCCGGGTGCTGGTTCGGGAAGTCCCCGGCGGGCCGGCGCTCCTGCTCGCGGTACGGCGTCACCCACAGGTGCCTGGTGGCGAACGCGGCGCGCGCCGTGATCGCCGCGTCCGGCTGCGCCAGCAGCGGGGCGCTGGCGTGCGAGGGAACCAGCGCGTAGGCGACCGGCTCGCCGCAGGCGTTCAGCGACCCGTGGTTGACGATCTTCCAGTACCTGGCCTTGTCCGGCGCGGCCATCCGCTGCGCCTGCGACTCGGTTTCCAGCAGCGTGACCCGCGCGGTGAACGCGTTGCCGTACGGGTTGTCCGGGCCGGCCGGGACCGGCACGGCGTCGACCTCGTACACGGAGTTGGCCGGCCCGTCCAGGCACATGTCCAGCCGGTAGCAGAACATGTGCTGATGGTGCGGCCCGGCGAGCTCGGGGGTGACCGGGTTGGCGTACGGGACGCGGCTGCCCGGCGCGACGGCCTGGGTCTGGATGATCCCGGTCAGCTTCACCTCGGCGGCGATCGTGCCGTCGAGGTAGAAGTACCAGAAGAAGCCGTACTCGTAGTTGCCCACGGTGGCGATGGACGAGACGACCATCCGCCGCGACCGGCGCACCTCCGAGGTGCCGTTCAGCGGGTCGACGTGCTTCCACAAGATGCCGTAGTCCTCCTCGTGCAGGCAGATGGCGTTGCGCAGCGGGGCCGCGGCGCCGTCCTCGGCCACGCTGACCGCGTCCAGGTAGACGATCTCGCCGAGGCAGTCGCAGCCGAGCTCGAGGGAGTTGGCCATCTTGCCCAGGCCCACGTCGCCGGCGTCGAACGCGTTCTTCCACCAGTGGTTCAGCGACGCCGACCCGTACGGCACCACCATCTCGGACAGGCTCGCCCGGTACAGGATGGGCCGCGTCCGCCCGGCCTCGATGTAGCAGACCTCGTGCAGCACCAGGCCCTCGATCGGGTGCAGCGACACCCGCAGCTGCCACGGCCCCCAGCGCAGGCAGCCGTCGTCGACGGTGAACCCGGGCCCGTCCGGCTGGAGGATCCGCAGCGGGGCGAGCTCCCTGAGCTCGCCCATGCTCGCGGCGTCGTAGCGGCCGGGGTCGCCCGGCACGGGCACGACCTCGCCGTCGTGCACCTCGATCACCTCCCCGGTGTCCCGGTCCAGGATGGCCATCAGGTTCTCCACGGGCCTGGCGTACGGGTTGCTGCCCGGGCCGTCCAGGACGTAGGCGACGGCGCGGCCGAGCCGCCGCCCGCTCTTGTCGACGTCGAGCCCGAAGTTGCTGGCCGGCCACACGTCCACCTGGACCTTCGACATGTCGGTGATGCCGCGCCTGGCCAGGGCCGCCCTGACGGCGGGGTCGGCCTTGACCAGCTCGCCGTTGGCGTAGAACTCCTCGGCCATGATCGGGGGCTGCGCGCCGGGGACCGGGACGCGGGCGACGACCTGCCCGGCGTCGAGCGACACGGTGACCAGCCAGGTCATCCGGTCCGGCCGCGAGTAGAGCACGCACGCCGCCTGGCGGGGCAGCGGCGTGCCGTCCCAGCCGAGGACCGCGCTCTTGGGCGGTTCGGCGAGCGCGCAGTAGACGAGCCGGGTGCCCGGCCCGCTGGCTGCCAGGGCCAGCCGGGCGGCGGTGCCGGCCTCTTCCACGGTGAGGGGCGCGAGGGGGTGACGGGCCGAGATCTCAGCCGAACGGCCGGTGGCGACTGTCATCGGGGAACTCCAGCTTCCGGTGGGGGACCATGCCGTAGATGCCCGCGCCGGCGCCGCCGGACACCCTATTGCGCCACGCGGCGGTAAAGCCCGGGCCGGCGGTCGGCGTGCACGTCGCTGAGCGCGCTGACGCGCTTGTCCAGGGCGTCGCCGAGCCGGCAGGCGGCGGTGAGGAGGGTGATGCCGTCCCGCGGCCGGCCCGGGCCGGCCGGGCCCGCGGGCCCGGCGAGCGGGTACCCGTCCGGGTCCACGATCACCGAGCCGGCGACCCAGCTGACGCCGCGCTCGGCCCCGTCGCGGTCGCACGCGGCGATGAACATCCGGTTGACGCCCGCGCTGGCCTGGACCCGGGTGACCTCGGCCGCGCGCTCGCCGGCCGGGCGGGGGGCGGCGGGCCAGTTGACCGGCGCGCACAGCAGCTGCGCCCCGTCCAGGGCGGGCAGCCGGACCCATTCGGGGAACTCCAGGTCATAGCAGATCATCACCGCGATACGGCCGAACCGGGTGCCGGCCACCGGCGGCGCGGCGCTTCCCGGGGTGAACCAGAGCCGTTCGGCGTCCCACAGGTGCGCCTTGCGGTAGACGCAGCGCAGGCCGTCCTGGTCGACGAGCGCCGCGCTGTTGAACACCTCGTCGCCGGCCCGCTCGCAGAAGCCGCCGACGATGACGAGCCCGTGGCGGGCGGCGAGGCCCGCCCAGCCGGCTACCGTCTCGCCGTCGGCGGGCTCCGCGCACGCCAGGGCCTCCTCCCGGCTCTGAAAGACGTAGCCGCTGGAGACCAGCTCGGGCAGCACGACGACCGAGGCGCCCGCGGCCGCGGCCGACCCGACAGCGCGGGCGGCCAGTTCCCGGTTCGCCGCCAGGTCGCCGAACGCCGGCGCGACCTGGCAGCAGGCCACCACGGTGGCGCTCACGGCGCGGCGGCGCCCGGCGCGGCGGCGGCGATCGCCCGCAGCTGCCGCTCGCTGGCCTCGATGGCGGCCCGCTCCGGGCCCAGGTCGAGCGACCGGGACAGCCCCAGGTACACCACGGCGGAGACGACCAGGCCGGCCACCCAGGAGTAGTCCACGCCGTTGGTCAGGTGCGCGGGGAAGTAGCCGGTGTAGGACAGCCCCGCGATCGGCGGCAGCACCATGAACGGGATCTCGGCCGCGAACCCGGCCGCGTACGCGGCCAGGCCGCGCCACCCCCAGGCGCCGTAGACCCCGTCGGGTGAGAAGATGTCGGTGATCGCGTAGTGGCCGCGCCGGACGAAGAAGAAGTCCGCCAGGTTGAGCGCCGTCCACGGCACCAGCAGGTACAGCATCAGCGTCAGCGAGTTCAGCACCGCGTTGACCGCGGTGCCGGACCCGCTGGTCGAGATGCCCGCGCCGATGGCGTACCAGATCACGGCGAGCGCCAGCACGGTCGCCGCCCGCCAGGCCCTGCTGGTGCGGACCTTGCGGAACGAGTCGATGCCGGTGAGCACGGTCAGCATGCCGCCGTAGGCGTTCATCCCCATCGTGGCCAGCAGCGCCGCCGCGGACAGGAACGCGGTGACCGAGCCGAGCGGGCTGGCGACCTTGTTGCCGACCAGCCGCAGCCCGACCAGCCCGTCCGAGACGCCCAGCCGCGTGGCCAGCCACGCGCCGAGCGCGATGAGCCAGACCGCCGAGCCGGACGCCCCGAAGAACACCGCGGCGATGATGCCGCGCGGCGAGGTGTCGCGCGGCATGTAGCGCGAGTAGTCCGACACGTAGGGCGCGTAGGTGATGTTGTAGGCGGCCGCCACCGAGAACTGGGCCATGAACGCGGCGAAGACGAAGCCGCCGGGATTCCTCGGTGCCGCGCCGCCGGCGTGCCCGATCAGGATCGCCACCGAGATGATCGCGTAGCAGGGCAGCGAGACGACCAGCAGGAACCGGAACACCCGGTGCACCCAGTCGTAGCCGAAGACGGCCAGCGCCGCGGCGATGACCGCGGTGACGACCGCCACCGCGCCCGCGCTCCAGCCGAACGCGCCGTGCAGCCCGCTGGCCATCAGCACCTGGTCGGCGACGTTGAAGGCCATGTAGGTGAACAGCACGGCCACCAGCGCGACCACCACCCCCCGGTAGCCGAGCTGCGCCCGGGTCTGGATGAGCTGCGGCAGCCCGAAGACCGGGCCCTGGGTGGCGTGGAAGGCCATGAACAGCGTGCCGAAGGCGATGCCCAGCGTCCCGGCCAGGATCGACCAGCCCAGCGACAGCCCCAGCGAGGGCCCGACGAAGCCGATCGGGATCGTGAAGTACTGGAAGTTCCCCAGGAACCACAGCATCGCCTGCTGCCAGGTCCTGCCGTGCCGCTCGGTATCGGGGATCCAGTCGATCGAGTGCACCTCGATCTGGCCGACCAGGCCACCGCCCGCTTCCCGGGCCGTGGCGTCCGCGCGGTCCTCTACGGCCATGCCGTCTCCCAGCTCACGATGCCTGCCTTACCGGGTTATAATCATCGAGGGTTTCCTGTTAGTCAACATATGTTTCATAAACGGAACGGGGAGAGGTCCCGTGGCCAGCCCGCGCACCGGCGACGACGCGCCAGCCGCCGTGCCCGGCACCGCGCGCATCGGCGCGCAGCTGAAGGCGGCCAGGCTGGCCGCGCGCAAGAGCATGGCCGAAGTCGCCGGGCAGGCCGGGCTGACCAAGGGATTCCTGTCCAAGCTGGAGCGGGATCTCGCCAACGTCTCGGTGGCCTCGCTGATCCGGCTCTGCGACGCGCTGGGCATCTCGGTCGGCTCCCTGTTCCAGCCGTCGCCGGGGGAGGTCGTCCGGGCCGGCGCCCGCCCGCCGATCAACTTCGGCGGCAGGGGAACCAGCGAGTACCTGCTGACGCCGGCCGGCGAGCGCCGGGTGCAGGCCATCCTCAGCGACATCCAGCCCGGCGGCGGGAGCGGGGATGAGCCCTACTCGCTGCCGGCCGACGTCGAATTCGTCTTCGTCCTGGCCGGGCGGCTGGAGATCACCGTGGACGGGGAGCAGGTCACGCTCGGGCAAGGCGACGCCTTCACGTTCGCGGCCGCCGCGCGGCACATGTTCCGCGCGGCCCCGGAGGCCGGCGCCGCGCGGGTCCTGTGGGTCGTCTCGCCAGCCCTGCCCGGCACCGGCCCGCGGGCGTGACTCACATCCGCCCGGCGCCCGGCCCGGCCCTGGCGGCGCGCCGCGTCCCCGCCGCGATGTAGGCGGCGACGACCGCCGTCCCGGCGCACATCGCCGCCGCGCTCAGCCCCAGCGACCAGCGCAGGCCGACCACGGCGCCGAAGATGCCGACCGTGAAACCGCTGCCGATCCGCATCCCGTTCGCGCCGACGCCGTAGACGCCGACCACCTGGCCCCGCCTCTCCCGCGGCGCGAGCAGCTGCACCACGGTCTGCGTGATCGACATCGCGGCCAGGTTGGCGACCCCGCCGATGACCAGCAGCAGCGCCGCGCCGATGTAGTTATGGCTGAACGCGAACGCCGCCGTCGAGGCCCCGTACACCGCGGTGCTCCACAGCGCGGCGCGGACCGAGAGCCTGAGCCAGCCGGTGCCCTCCAGCAGCAGCCCGCCGAGGACGCCGCCGAGGCCGTTGGCGAACAGCAGCACGCCGTAAGCGGTGCCGGTGCTCGCGGTGCCCATGTCGTTCGCGATCGCGGGCATGACCGTCTGCATCGCGGCGCCGACGAAGAACGACCCGAGCCCGGCGAGCGCGATCATCGCGACGAGCACCCGGTCCCTGGCGACCTCGCGGAACACCCGGACGGCGCCGAGGACGCCGACGCGCGGCCGCCGGACCAGGCCGCCGCGCAGGTGGCCGGTGAACTTCGTGCGCGCCATGAGCGCGGTCAGCGGCAGGTAGATCGCCACGTTGGCGAAGATGCCGCCGGTCGGCCCGAGCCCGAGCAGCAGCGCCGAGCCGGCCACGGGGCCGAAGAGGATGCCCAGGCTGCGCGCGGTCGAGTTGAGCCGGATGGCGCTGGGCAGGTCCGCCGGGCCGACGAAGTCCTCCAGCATGAGCTGCTCGGCCGGCGCCCACAGCGAGCCGGCCATCCCGTGCAGGACCAGCAGCACGCAGGCGTTCCAGATCCGCAGCGCCCCGGTCAGGAACAGCAGCCCCCAGCAGGCGGACACGGCCATGAACAGCCCCTGCGCGCCCTGGATGAGCCTGCGGCAGTCGCGGGAGTCGGCCAGCGCGCCGAAGTACGGCGACAGCACCAGGAACGGCAGCCAGTGGCTGATCACCTCAAAGCCGGTGAGCGCGGAGGAGTGGAACTTCTGCCACAGCACCCAGTAGGTGATGACGTGCTCGATGTTGTCCGCCATCATCGCCAGCATGCCGCCGGCGAGGTATACCCGGCAGGACGGGCTGCGCAGCGCCGCGAACCTGGCCGGCCGGGTCAGGGGACCGGCATGGTCCGGGCCGCCGGCGTCCCATACC
The DNA here is from genome assembly GCA_035294225.1 of Trebonia sp. Lineage (GTDB taxonomy): Bacteria > Actinomycetota > Actinomycetes > Streptosporangiales > Streptosporangiaceae > Trebonia. The sequence continues at coordinate 20,648 of DATGLH010000046.1, read as the reverse complement.
GGGACGTGCGCCGGCACGCCACACGCAGCACACATGCTCACTCCTGGGATGCGGGGTAAGTGCGCGGCGCGCACATAGTGATCTTAAAAGGGATCAAACGGGCAGGCACCGCCCCCGGCGCGTGCGGCTTATCACACTGGGCTAGGCCCGTGCCGGGACGGCCGTGATGGGCAGGGGAGGCTGCCGGCTGCCGCTTTGGATCGCGCCCCGCAGGTCTGCGATGACAAGGCGCGGCTTCGCCCGCAGGATGCCCGGGGCGAAGTGCATCATGTGGATCCCGTACGACTCCATGCGGTTGTGGCGCATCGTGGTCCGCTCTTGATCTTCCGGGCTGATGTGGTACTCCCGTGAATCCACCTCGGCGGCGACGCCCGCCCGCTGCCACCACGCGTCGGGGATGCCGAGGAATGTGCCGTCGGCCGCGAACAGGCTGGGGTTGTACATCGGCTTCTCCAGGCCTGACTTGTCGATCAGGTCCTTCAGATCGGCCTCGGCCGCGGACCGGATGCCGGCGCTGATCTCGCCCAGGGCGGCCCGGTAGAAGCGTGATCCGGCTGACGGCCCCTCGTTCAGCTCCCTGGCCAGGGACGCGAGATCGCAGCGGCCGCGCTGGACCGCCTCGGCGACAACCGCCCGCACGTCGCTTAGCCGGGTCATGCCGCGGGCGGCGTCGGCAACCGCGCGGGGCAGGGCCGCGAACCTGATCTGATCCGTCGAATAGAACTTCTCGGGCATGCGTGAGGTATGGATTATGCGCACGAAGCCTCTGCTCTGCCGCCGCACGTCCGCCGGGACGAGGACGTCGACCTCGTTCAGCCCGGCGCACCGCAGGTTATGCCGCCGGACCGCCGCCGCCCCGGTGATCACGCTCTCCGGGCCGGCGTACAGCAGGGCCGCCATGGCCCGCTGGTCCGGCGTGACAACGCCGGTCGTGGCCGCGTACACGCCCGGCAGAATGCGGCGCCATCGTCCCCCGGGCCCGGCCAGGTAATCGACTGAGCTCCGGCTCAGCCCGCAATCGAGTGCCTGGCTGCGGCTGACCACGCCGAACTGGCCGAGAAGCATGTGAGATAGCCGGTTACGGTCATATGCGGATTTAACAGGCATGCCCGTACTGTGTCATCGCTCACCGACAAAAGGGTTTGCCGGCATGCCGATCGCGCGATCGACCACAATAGAGCGGGTCGATCGCGCAATCGGCATGTTCGCCGTCCCGCCGTCCCGCCGTCCCGTCGGCCCGGCCGTCCCGTCGGCCCGGCCGGCCCGCGGGGCGCGCTTAGGCCGCGGGGCGCGCTTACGCGGACAGGCCCAGTTCGCGGGCGATGAGCATGCGCTGGACCTCGGAGGTGCCCTCGCCGATCTCCAGGATCTTCGCGTCGCGGTAGAAGCGCCCCGCCGGGAACTCGTTCATGAACCCGTAGCCGCCGAAGATCTGCGCGGCGTCCCGCGCGTTGTCCATGGCGGCGTTGGACGCGGTCAGCTTCGCGATCGCCGCCTCCTTCTTGAACGGCTCGCCGGCGGCCATCCTGGCGGCGGCGTGGTAGTAGGCCAGGCGCGCGACGTGCGCGCGCGCCGCCATGTCGGCGACCTTGAACTGCAGCGCCTGGAACCGCCCTATCGGGCCGCCGAACGCCTCCCGTTCCCGCAGGTAGCGCAGCGACTCGTCCACGCAGCCCTGGGCCAGCCCGGCCGACAGCGCCGCGATCGCCACCCGGCCCTCGTCCAGCGTGCGCAGGAACTGGGCATAGCCCCGGCCCCGCTCGCCGAGCAGGCTGTCCTCGGGCACCCGGCAGCCGGCGAAGGAGAGCTCGCGGGTGTCGGAGGCGCACCAGCCGACCTTGGAGTACTTCTCCGAGACGGTCATGCCCTCGGTGCCGGCCGGGACCAGGATCGTGGAGATCTCCGGCTTCCCGTCCGGGCGGGTGCCGGTCACCGCCGCCACCGCGATGACCCCGGTGATCTTGGTGCCCGCGTTGGTGATGAACGCCTTCGTCCCGTCGATCACCCAGCAGCCGCCTTCCAGGCGGGCCCGTGTCCGCATCGCGCCGGCCACGTCCGACCCGCCGCCCGGCTCGGTGAGGCCGAACGCCGCCAGCATCTGCCCGGAGCACAGCCCCGGCAGCCACCGCCGCTTCTGCGCCTGGCTGCCGAACCGGTAGATCGGCATGATGCCGAGCGAGACGCTCGCCTCCAGCGTGATGGCGACCGAGGAGTCGACGCGGGCGAGTTCCTCCAGGGCCAGGCACAGCGCGAAGTAGTCGCCGCCCATCCCGCCGTACTCCTGCTCGACCGGCAGGCCGAACAGCCCCATCTTCCCCATCTGCGCGACGATCCCGTAGGGGAACTCGCCCCGCTCGTACAGGCCGCCGATGACCGGGGCCACCACGTCGCGGGCGAACTTCGCGACGGTCGCGCGCAGTTCCTCGTGCTCATCGTCGAGGCGGTAACTGATCATCGGGGGTCAACTCCTGCTGCTGGATGAGGGCGAGCGGCTCGTCCATGCCGACCTGCTGGCCGGCCTTGGCCGCCAGTTCGGTGACCACGCCGTCGGCCGGCGCGGCCACGGTGTGCTCCATCTTCATCGCCTCGACGACCGCGACCGGCTGCCCGGCGCGCACCGGCTGCCCCGCGGCGACGTGCACGGCGATGACCGTGCCCGGCATGGGGGAGCGGACCGCGGCGTCCACCGCGCCGGCCCGGCCGCCCCGGCTGACGGCGGCTTCCTCCTCGGTCAGCACCCAGGCGCGCCCGTCCCGGCCCAGCCACGTCGCCGCGCCCGCGCGGGCGCAGGCGTAGCGCAGCGTGCGCCCGCCGTAGCCGACAACCAGGTCCGTGCCGTCCAGCGCCGCCCGGGCGGGCACCGGGCCGCCGCCGCCGACCGCGACCTCGGCGCCCGCCGAGGCCAGTCCCCGCACCCGCACCTCGGTCACCCGCCCGGGGCCGTGGGCGAGGCGGATCCGCGTCCAGGCGCGCCCGCTGACCCGCCAGCCGTCGGGAATGTCCCACGGATCGGTGCCGAACGGGCCCGTGGCCTCGCGCGCCAGCAGGCGCGCGAGCGCCGCGGCGGCCAGCACTTCCTCCGGCGTGCCGGCGGCGGGGGAGGCCCCGGCGACCCGTCCGGCCAGGTGCGTGTCGAGGCGGCCGGCCTGCACGCCGGGGTCGCGGAGCAGCTCGCGCAGGAACGCGATGTTCGTGGTCACGCCGAGCACGGCGGTCCCGGCCAGCGCCGCGTCCAGGCGGCGCAGCGCGGCGGCGCGGTCGGGGCCCCACGCGATCACCTTGGCGAGCAGCGGGTCGTAGTCGCTGCCGACGGTCATGCCCTCGGCCAGGCCCGAGTCGACCCGGACGCCCGCGCCGCCCGGCTCGCGCAGCGCGAGCACGGTGCCGCCGGTCGGCAGGAAGCCGCGGGAGGGGTCCTCGGCGTACACGCGGGCCTCGACGGCGTGGCCGGACATCGGGGGCATGGCGGTCAGCTTTTCGCCCGCGGCCACCCGGAGCTGCCATTCGACCAGGTCCAGCCCGAAGATGAGCTCGGTGACCGGGTGCTCGACCTGGAGCCGGGTGTTCATCTCCATGAAGTAGAACTCATCGGGGTTGCCGCCGTCGACGATGAACTCCACCGTGCCCGCGCCGGCGTAGCCGACGCTGCGGGCGACCTGCACGGCGGCCGCTCCCATGGCCTCGCGGCGCTCCCCGCCGAGCAGCGGGGAGGGGGCCTCCTCGAGGATCTTCTGGTGCCGCCGCTGGATGCTGCACTCGCGCTCCCCCAGGTGCACCACGTTCCCGCAGGTGTCGGCGAGCACCTGGATCTCGATGTGCCGCGGGTTCGCCACGTACCGCTCGATCAGCAGCGTGTCGTCGCCGAACGCCGCGCGCGCCTCCCGCCGGGCCGCCGCGAGCGCGGCGGGCAGCTCCGCGGGGGAGGCGGCCACCCGCATGCCCTTGCCGCCGCCGCCGGCCGACGGCTTGACCAGGACGGGGAACCACCGCTCGTTAAGGGTGGCGATAAGCTCCTCATCCGACATGCCGGGCTCGCCGGTGCCCGGCACCACGGGCACCCCGGCCGCCGCCGCCGCCGCCTTGGCGGCGATCTTGTCGCCCATGGCCTCGATCGCGCCGGGCGGCGGCCCGATGAAGGCCAGGCCCGCGGCGGCGCAGGCGCGGGCGAACTCCGCGTTCTCGGCGAGGAACCCGTACCCGGGATGGACGGCCTCGGCCCCGGTCGCCTGCGCCGCGGCGATGATCGCGCCGATGTTCAGGTAGCTGCCGGCGGCGGGCGGCGGGCCGATGCGGACGGCCTCGCCGGCCTCGCGCACGTGCCGGGCGCCGGAGTCGGCGTCGCTGTAGACGGCGACGCTGGCGATGCCCATGTTCTTCAGGGTGGCCGCGATGCGGACCGCGATCTCGCCGCGGTTGGCTATCAGGACCTTGCGGAACACGGCGCGCCTCACATCCGGAAGACGCCGTAGCCGGGGGCGCCGAGCGGCGCGTTGGCGGCGGCCGACAGGGCCAGGCCGAGGACGCGCCGGGTGTCGAGCGGGTCGATGATCCCGTCGTCCCACAGCCGGGCCGTCGAGTAGTAGGGGCTGCCCTGCGACTCGTACTGGTCGCGGATGGGCTTCTTGAACTCCTCCTCGGCCTGCGCGGGCCAGGTCTCGCCCCGCGCCTGGAGCTGGTCCCTCCGGACGGTGGCCAGCACGCTGGCGGCCTGGTCGCCGCCCATGACCGAGATCCGCGCGTTCGGCCACATCCACAGGAAGCGGGGCGAGTAGGCGCGGCCGCACATCGCGTAGTTGCCCGCGCCGAACGAGCCGCCGATGATCACCGTCAGCTTCGGCACGCGCGCGCAGGCGACCGCGGTGACCATCTTGGCGCCGTGCTTGGCGATGCCGCCCGCCTCGTACTGCCGCCCGACCATGAAGCCGGTGATGTTCTGCAGGAACACCAGCGGCACCTTCCGCTGGTCGCACAGCTCGACGAAGTGCGCGCCCTTGAGCGCGGACTCGCTGAACAAGATGCCGTTGTTGGCCACGATGCCGGCCGGGTGGCCGTAGATCCGCGCGAACCCGGTGACCAGGGTCGGGCCGTAGTCCGGCTTGAACTCGGCGAACCGGCTGCCGTCGGTGATCCGCGCGATGACCTCGCGCACGTCGTAGGGGGTCCGCAGGTCGGCGGGGACGACGCCGTAGAGCTCCGCGGGGTCGGCCGCCGGCTCTTCCGCCGGGGCCGTCTCCCAGGGGCGGGGCGGGCGCGGGGCGAGCGTGGCGACGATGTCCCTGACGATGCGCAGCGCGTCCGCGTCGTCGGCGGCCAGGTGGTCGGTGACGCCGGAGACGCGCGAGTGCAGGTCGCCGCCGCCGAGCTCCTCGGCGCTGACCACCTCGCCGGTCGCGGCCTTCACCAGCGGCGGGCCGCCGAGGAAGATCGTGCCCTGGTTCGCGACGATCACGGCCTCGTCGCTCATCGCGGGCACGTACGCGCCGCCCGCGGTGCACGAGCCGAGCACGGCGGCGATCTGCGGGATGCCGCGGGCGGACATGACGGCCTGGTTGTAGAAGATGCGGCCGAAGTGCTCGCGGTCGGGGAACACCTCGTCCTGGCGGGGCAGGAAGGCGCCGCCGGAGTCGACGAGGTAGACGCACGGCAGGTTGTTGTGCAGCGCGACCTCCTGGGCGCGCAGGTGCTTCTTGACCGTCACCGGGTAGTAGGCGCCGCCCTTGACGGTCGCGTCGTTGGCGACGACGACGCACTCCCGGCCGCGGATGCGGCCGACCCCGGTGATGATGCCGGCGGCGGGCGCGTCGCCGCCGTACATGCCGTCGGCCGCCAGGGGGGACAGCTCGAGGAACGGGGAGCCGGGGTCGAGCAGCGTGTCCACCCGGTCACGGGGCAGCAGCTTGCCGCGCGCGGTGTGCCGCGCGCGGGCCTGCGCGGGGCCGCCGAGCCGGACCTGCTCCAGCTTCTCGCGCAGCCGGGCGGCGAGCGCCGCGTTCTCCGCGCGGTTGCGGGCGAACGCCTCGCTCGCCGGGTCCGCGCCGGTGCGCAGCGGCTGCCCCGGCGGCTGCCACAGTTCCTCGGTGACGAGAACCACGCTCCTATGTTAACGAATACTAACATCGGCGTCTACGATGGGACGATGAGCCAGACACGGGCCCGCAACGGGACGCGCCGCGACGAGATCCTGGACGCCGCGGCGGAGCTGTTCGCCGAGCGCGGCTACCACGGGGTCTCCATCGACGACATCGGCGCGGCCGTCGGCATGTCGGGCCCGGCCATCTACCGGCATTTCGCCAGCAAGGAAGACGTGCTGTCGCAGATGCTGCTGCGCATCAGCCAGCGGCTGCTGGAGGAGGGCGGCCGCCGGGTGGTGGCCGCCGCGTCGGCCCCCGGCGCGCTGGAGGCGCTGCTGCGCTGGCACGTCGACTTCGCGCTCGGCCAGCCGGCGCTCATCACCGTGCACGGCCGCGAGCTCGGCAACGTCCCCGAGCCCGCCCGGCGGCAGATCCGGCGGTTGCAGCGGCTGTACGTGGAGGAGTGGGTGACCGTGCTGTCCGAGGTGCTCCCCGGCGTCCCGCAGGCACGGCTGCGGGCGGCGACGCACGCGGCGTTCGGCCTGCTGAACTCCACGCCGTACACCCTGGGCAAGCACGGCGCCTCCGAGCTCGGCGCCGAGGCGATGGCGGACCTGCTGCACGCGATGGCCCGCGCCGCGCTGATGGCCGCCGGCCCGGCTGGTTAACGGACATTAACAAACGTGGCGTGTCACCGCCCGGCGCCCGCGGGGGCCGCCTCCCGACGCGGGCCCCGCGGGCCGTCAGGCCGGCCCGGGCGCGTACCCCGGGACGTCCCGGCGCGGCGCGCCGCGGTGCCGCTCAGAACGCCAGCACCAGCCGTCCGCGGACGCCGCCGGCCTCCAGGCGGCGGTGCGCCTCGGCGGCGCGCTCGGCCGGCAGGACCTCGGCGATCCGCAGCGTCAGCACCCCCGTGGCGGCCAGCTCCGCCAGCTCGGCGAGCCGCGTGCCCTCGTGCAGGTGGTGGCCGACGAGCACCAGGGAGACCGAGATGCCGCGCTCCGTCGGGCCCTGGAACGGGCGGACGGCGAGCAGCTGCCCGCCGTCGCGGATCGCGGGCAGGATCGCGGGCCCGAGCAGCGCCGCGTCGATGACCGCGTCCACGCCGGACGGGTAGAGCGCGCGGACGGCGGCGGCCATGCCGTCGCCGCGCGGAACCACATGGCGGGCGCCGAAGCCCCGCACCAGGGCCTCGTCCTCCGGCTTGGCGTCCCCGGTCACCTCCAGCCCCTCGTGCACCCCGAGCTGGATCGCGTACTGGCCGACCGCGCCGGCCGAGCCGGTGACCGCGAGCGTCTGGCCGGGCCGCAGGCCCAGCATGTCGAGGGCGGACCGCACGGTCATCCCGTTCATCGGCAGCGTCGCGGCGGCTTCCAGCGCCATGCCGTCCGGCACCCGGGCAAGCTGGTCCTCGGCGACCAGCACGTACTCGGCCTGCGCTCCGCCGCCGCTCCCCCACGGGGAGACCGCGGCCATCACCCGGTCGCCCGGGCGCCACGACGACACCCCGGGGCCGGCCGCGTCGATGACGCCGGCCAGGTCCATGCCCGGGATGTACGGGGGGCGGACGCCCTCGGGCAGGTACCGTCCGCCCTGCCGGAAGGCGAGGTCGGTCGGGTTCACGGTGGCGGCCGCCACCTTCACGCGGACCTGTCCCGGCCCGGGCACCGGGACGGGCACCGTGATGATGCGCAGCACCGAGGGGTCGCCGAACTCGGTGAAACCGACGGCCCGCATTTCGGTCATGGCAAGACTCCAGAGGTAGCCGGGTCAGGTGAGACGCCGGAGGCCGTCCGGCGTTCCGGTAGAAGGCGCTGTCCTTGTCGCTGCCCTTGCCGTTCCTGCCGCCCGGGCCGGCGCCGCCCGCTCATCCCGCGACCTCCCTGCAGACCGACAGCAGCTCGTCCACGCCGCGAAGCCGCAGGTGCGGCCGCCGCTCCGGCGCCAGGTGGTCGTAGGCGTCCGCGGACCCCAGGCCGGTGTCCACCGCGATCGCCAGCGCGCGGCCGCGGTGCGCCATCGGCACTTCGAGGAGCGGGTCGTCGCCGACCACCGCGGTATCGGCCGCCGCGACCCCGAGCCGGGCCGCGGCGGCGCGCAGCGCGTCGAGCGACGGCTTGCCGGTGATCCGCGGCCTGCAGCCGGTCAGCGACCTGATCATCGCGGTGATCGCGCGGGAGGTGCCGAGCGCCCGGCCGTGCGCCGAGGCGAAGAACGGCGTCTGCGACGCGCTGAACAGCGCCGCCCCGGCCCATACCGCGTGGCACGCCGCCTCGAGCGCGGGCATGGTGAACTCGGGGAACCAGCCGGCGAGCACCGCGTCCACCCGCGGGACATCCCCCGGATCCTGCCGCCCGCCAGGCCCGCCGGGCACCGGCGGCACGACCTCGATCCCGGCCTCGCGCAGCGGCCCGGCCAGGCCCGGCCCGCCGAGCACCATCACCCGCCCGTAGCCGCGCCTGGTGAAGATGGCCACGGCGCTGCTGGCCGGCGTCATCATCGCCTCGTCGGGCACGGGCAGCCCGGCCTCGCGGAGCACGCGCGCGAAGTGCGCCGGCGCCCGGTTGGTCCCGTTGGTGAACACCACGTACGGGATGCCGCGGCCGCGCACCCACTGGAGCATCTCCACGGCGCCGGGCAGCGGCCGCAGCCCGTGGTTGACCCGGTCGCCGAGGACGAGCGTGCCGTCCATGTCGAAGATGAAGCCGCGCACGTTCCGCAGCCGCTCCCGCGCCTGCTCGCCAGGCGCGACGCCGTCAGGCACGGTCCCCGCCCCTCAGCGTCAGCCGGAACCCGGGCTTGTCCACCGTCAGCTCGGCGGGCGCCGGCCGGCTCCCCAGCTCCCGCAGCAGCCGCAGCACCGGCTGCGTGTCCGGGTTGTAATGCGTGACCGCGGGCCCGGCGGCGAGCATCGCGTCCACCTCCTCGCCCGGCATGCCGAACCGCAGCAGCAGCTCCTCGTCGCAGATCCGCTCCCCGAACCGGTGCCGCAGCTCCGCGACCGACGGCGGCGGCGGCTCGGCCGCCAGCTCCCGCGCCCGGGGCCGGGACAGGATGCGGTCGAGCACGCCGGGGTCGACCGGCGCGGTCGGCTTGCCGAAGCTGCCGAGCACGTACCTGATCACCTGGTCCGGCACCTGGTCGTACCGGCGGCCGCCGCCGGCGACGTTCGCCAGCGCCTGGCCGATCACCATCTGCGGGAACGGCGTCACCATGATCGGATGGCCCAGCTCGGCGCGCACGCGCGCGATCTCGTCCATCACCTCGCCGAACCGGTCCTCCATCCCCAGCTCGGAAAGCTGCCGCCGCAGCGTCGTCATCACGCCGCCCGCCACCTGGTGGTGCATGAACGCCGCGTCGAACTCCCGGGGCCGCCCGGGCGGCAGGCCCTCGGCCTCCGCCACCCCGTCGAAGTACCGGGCGATGAGCGCCACCAGCCGGTCGTCCACGTCGACGGCGTGGCCGCTGGCGCGGAGGTTGGCGATGAGGCGTTCGGCGTCCGGCAGCGACGTGCCGTTGCCGAGGGCGCCGCAGCCGACCTGGAGGACCGCGACGCCGAGCTCGGCCGCGGCCAGGCAGGTGAGCGGCGACAGCCCGAGCGAGGCGTGCGCGTGCAGCTCAAGCGGCTTGCCGCCCAGGCTGGCGAGGACGGCGGGGATCAGCGTGCGCGCCCGCTCGGGCGTGAGGATGCCGGCCGGGTCCTTGACGTACGCCCGGTCGATGTCAGGGCACGCGGCCACCTGCCCGGCGATCGAGGCGTAGAACGCGTCGTCGTGCACCGCCGAGATCGTGTAGGTCAGCGCCGCGATGACCTCCGTCCCGGTGCCGCCCGCCCGCTTGATGATCCGCGCGGTCGCCCGCACCGCGTCCATGTCGTGCGTCGGGTCGAGCACGACGAACCGGTCCATCCCGTTGTTCACCAGGGTCCGGTAGACCAGCTCCATCACCTCCGGATGGGCCTTCTCCCAGGAGATGAACCGGAAGCCGGTCCCGATGAACTGCAGCAGCGTGTCCGGCATGGCCCTGCGGGCCAGGCGGAGGAGGTCCCACGGGTCCTCCCGGTGCCTGCGCACCGACATGCCCATCGCGGTGCTGGACGAGAAGTCGAGCGCCCGGAACCCCGCCCGGTTCATCACCGGCGCGATCTGCGCGACGTGGGCGGTGCGCAGCCCGGCCGCCCCCCACAGCGACTGGTTGCCGTCGCGCAGCGACACGTCGACGAGCTGCAAGTCAGCCATGACCGACTCCAGATCCGGTGTAATGCCGGCTACCGTTTTCCCGAACGGCCCGTGCCGACTCCCGGGCCAGCAGCCGCTCCAGGTACCCCGTGTCCACGCCTCCCGCGGCGAACTCCCCGTCGGCGAGCAGCGCCCGGTGCAGGCCCAGGTTCGTGACCACCCCGTCGATGGCGCACCGCTCCAGCGCCCCGGCCAGCCGCCGGAGCGCCGCGCCGCGGCCGGCGCCGCGGGCGACGACCTTGGCGAGCAGCGAGTCGTAGTGCGGCGGCACCGCCGAGCCCGCCTGGACGTGGGTGTCCACCCGGGCGCCCGCCGGGAAGACGGCACGGGTGACCGTGCCCGGGCTGGGCAGGAAGCCCGCGGCCGGGTCCTCGGCGTTGACCCGGCACTCGATCGCGTGCCCGGTGAACGTCACGTCCTCCTGGCGCAGCCGCAGCCGCCGCCCCTCCGCGATCGCGATCTGCTCGGCCACCAGGTCCAGTCCGGTGATCGCCTCGGTGACCGGGTGCTCTACCTGGATGCGCGCGTTGACCTCCAGGAAGTAGAAGGCGCCGCGCCGGGGGTCGACCAGGAACTCCACCGTGCCGGCGCCCCGGTAGCGCAGCCGCTCGCCGAGCGCGACCGCCGCCGCGCGCAGCCCGTCGCGCAGGTCGTCGCCGAGCAGCGGCGCGGGAGCCTCCTCGACCAGCTTCTGGTAGCGCCGCTGCACCGAGCAGTCCCGGTCGCCCAGGTGGATCACCTGCTCGCCGTCGCCGAGCAGCTGCACTTCGACGTGCCGGGCGGGGGAGACGTACCGCTCCAGGTACACCCGCGGGTCGCCGAACGCCGCGCCTGCCTCCGCGCTGGCCACCGCCGCCGCGTGCGCCAGGTCCGCCGGGTCGCGCACCACCCGCAGCCCCCGGCCCCCGCCGCCCCCGGCGGCCTTGACGAGGACGGGATACCCGATCTGATCCGCCAGGCGGCCCGCTTCGGCGCCCGTCACCTCCGCCCCGGGGAGGACCGGCAGGCCGGCCGCCACCGCGTGCTCGCGCGCGGCGAGCTTGTCCCCGGTGCTGACCAGCGTCTCGGCCGACGGCCCGATGAACGCCACGCCCGCCGCGGCGCACGCCCGCGCGAGAAGCGGGTTCTCCGACAAGAACCCGTAGCCGGGGTGGACCGCGTCCGCCCCCGCCGCCAGCGCCGCGCCCACGACCGCGTCCACGTCCAGGTAGCTCGCGGGCGCGGGCGCCGGCCCGATCCGTATCGTCTTGTCCGCGAGCCTGGCCGGCAGCGACCGGGTGTCGGCGTCCGAGACCGTCAGCACGGTCTCGATGCCCAGCCGCCGGCAGGTGCGGATCACCCGCGCGGCGATCTCGCCGCGGTTGGCGACCAGGATCCGCCGGAAGCTCATGCCGGCGGCCCGGCCGGCCGGCCTGCGCCGGCGGGAAGGATCAGCATCAGCGTGGCCCCCTGCGCCGCGAACTCGCCGTTTCCCAGGCAGATCTCCGCGACCCGCCCGCGCGTTCCCGCGTGCACCGAGTTCATCAGCTTCATCGTCTCCACGATCGCCACGACCGTGTCCTCGCCGACCTCGTCCCCCACCTCGACGAACGGCGCGGCCCCGGGCCGCGGCGCCCGGTAGAACGTCCCCGGCAGCGGCGCCGCCACCGCCGCCAGCCCGGCCCGCCCGCTCCCGGCCCGGCCCTCTCCGGCCGCGGCCTCCGCCCCCGCCCCGGCCGCGGCCTCCGCGGCCGCCCCGGTCCCGGCCTCGCCCGCCCCGGTCCCGGCCTCCGCGCCCGCCCCGCGGCCTTCCCCGGCCCCGGGCGCGCGGTGCGGATGCGCCGGCGCGAGCGCCACCGGGTCCGCGAGGACCTGCGACTCCTCGGTCCAGCCGCCGCCGGGGGCGCGGCGGAGCGTGAGCCGGAACCGCGGCGTCCGCAGGTCGAGCTCGTCGTACGGCAGCGAGTCCAGCGCGGCGAGGATGTCCGCGACATCCTCGTTGGTCAGCTCCATGGCACCGCCCGGGCCCGGCCGGCCGCGGCGGCTTCCCGGAAAGTCACGGTCGCATCTCCGGTCACAGCGGCTTCCCGAATAGCGCTAGCACGTGGTCGGCGGGGCGGGGCTTCGGGGCGGCGACCGGGGCCGCCGCCTTGGCGGCCCAGACGGTTTCCGGGCGGCTCTGGAGCAGGACGATGCGCTCAGCGGCCGCGGCGTCCGGCTCGCCGAGCACCGCCCACTCGATGTCCTGGGGAACGCCGTAGCGGGCCTCGACCGCCTTGGCGGCCGCGGCGAGCGCGCGGATCTCCTCGTCGGTGAGGCATGGCCGGCCGCGCAGGTCCGCCGGCGCGTCCGTGACAGTCACCCCGCGCCCGTTCGGGATAAACGAATGCAGGCGCCCCTTCACCGAGACGCGGCGGCTGGTGATCTCCCCGGTTATCTTGCTGATGACGAAGCTGTCCGGGGTCACGTCGCCGGCGACCAGGGCCGAGCCCAGCCCCCACGTGCCCTCGATCGCCACCACCGAGCGGTCCCCGCTCACCGGCGAGCGGGTGAACATCACCCCGGCGGCGCGGGGGCGGACCATGCGCTGGACGACGACGGCCATCGCGGCGTCGCGCTCGGCCATGCCCAGCCGGCGCCGGTAGGCCACCGACTCGTCGTTGTACAGGCTCGCCCAGCACCGCCGCACGTGGTCGAGCACGGGGCCGGCGCCCGCCACGCCGAGGTAGGTGTCCTGCAGCCCGGCGAACGAGGCGGCGGCGCTGTCCTCCATGGTGGCCGACGAGCGGACCGCGACGTCGGGGCCGGGGCCCGCGTCCGCGCCGGCGCCGGCGCCGAGCGCCGCGTAGCCGGACTCGATCGCCGAGGCCACGGCGGCCGGCAGCGGCGCGGCGGCGATCCGCTCCCGGAAGGCGGCGCCGGCCCGCGCGATCGCCGCGAGGTCCGCGGCCGGGAGGGACCCGACCTCGCGGCGCAGCGCGCCGCCGGGGTCGACCGCCTCCATCGCCGCGGCGAACGCGCCGGCCGTCACCACGAACCCGGGCGGCACCGCGAACGCGGGCGCCGCCGTCGCGCCGGCCCGGGCGAGCTCGCCGAGGCTGGCGCCCTTCCCGCCTGCCGTGGCCGCGTCGCGCGCGGCGGCCAGCGGCAGCACAAACGGGTCAGTCACCGCCGGCATCCGCGCCCGGGCCGGCCGCCGCCAGCACCCGCACCGTGCCCCGGTCGCCGTCCACCCTGATCCTGTCCCCGGTCCTGATCCGTTTCGTCGCGTCGCCGGTGCCGACGACGGCGGGCATGCCGTACTCGCGGGCGACGATCGCCGCATGCGACATCGCGCCGCCGATGTCGCTGACCGCCGCCTTGATCTTGCCGAACACGGGCGCCCACGACGGCGCGGTCACCGGGCAGACGAGGATCTCCCCCTCGCGGATCTGGCCGATCTCGTTGACGTCGTGCAGCACCCGGGCGGCGCCCTCGACCACGCCCGCCGAGGCCGCGACGCCGTGCATCTCGCTCTCATCGGGATGCAGCCACGACTCGATGCGCTCGGAGGTCACGCCCCAGAGCATGCGCACCGCGGGGTCGTTGAGCGCCTCCGGCACCGGGCCGAGCGCGGGCGGCGGGGACCAGTCGCGCAGGACCTTGAGCATGCGCTTGCGTTCGGCGATGACCGGCTGGAAGTGCGCTCCGCCCAGCGGCGGGCTGCCCGCCGCCCAGGCGAGCGCCACGTCGGCCAGCGCCTGGTCGACCTCGGTGTGGTGCAGGTGGAAGACGTCGTCGGCTTCCGCGATGACGCCCTGGCGGGCCAGCAGCGCGCCGAACGCCTTGATCTTCTGGAAGAACCGCGTGGTGAACCAGTGCTCGCAGTAGAACTTGTGGTCCTCGACGAACGGGAACACCAGCCGGCACAGGCCGAGCATCTGGTCGAAGGCGGCCTTCTCGTCGTCGGTGGCGAGCAGCTCCCGGTAGCCGCTGGCGATCCGGTCCCGCTCCTCCTGGAGCGCTGCCGTGGGCCGGGCGTGCATCGTCCCCGCGCGGACCGCGGCGACATAGCCGGGCAGCGCGGTGAACGGCACCGTGAGGTCGTCGTTCCAGCTCAGGTGATGGTGGTAGAACCCGTCGCCGGTGGACACGTGGAACCAGGGGTCGCGTGCCCTCGCGAAGGCGTCCAGCCACGCCGCGCCCGCCTCGCCGCGGGCCGCCAGGGCGTCCAGCACCTCGGCGGGGACGCAGCCCTCGGTGAACAGGTCGTCCACGCCCAGGTCGACCGCCAGGCGCGCGAGCCTGCGCAGCTCGTCGTCCGGCCGGTACATGATCACGTCGATGCCGGCCACCATCCGGGCCACGGTCTGGTCGCTGATCTCCGGGAACGCCTGCGTGCAGAACTGGAAGAACACCACGTAGGCGCCGTAGCCGAGCATCAGCATCTCGGTGTGGTGGTGCCACATCCTGGAGTACAGCGCCAGGCACCTGGCGAAGTTCTCTTGCAGGTAGTGGTTCTGCGCCACGCCGCGGGCCTCGAAGACGGCCTCGCCGGGCTCCCACTCGGGAAGCTGGGGGACCTCGATCGCCTCGATCTCGGCGATGAGGCCGCGCACGCGCTCTTTCCAGCCCTCGTACAGCGAGTCCCAGTTCTCGTAGTAGTAGGCGGCCCGCGGGCCGAACGCCTCCGCCCGCCGCGCGACCTCGCCGGGGTCGAGCACGGGGTTCGCGGTGATGTAGACCCGCCCGTTCACGATCCGGTGCTCGATGCCGAGCGTGGTGGGGAACACGAACAGCCGGGCCGTGTTGGCGCCGATCGCCTGGTACGGGATCTCGGACGTGATCGTGTCGAAGGCCGGCATCGGCTCGGGGAAGTGCATCGAGTTGTAGAACCAGAAGCGCTTGTCGTCCTCCGGCGTGAAACGGGTGAAGTACTGGTACATGGAGCGCCAGTTCTCGGCACCGGGCACGTCGGCTATCTGCGAGGGGAGCGGGAAGCCTTGCCGTTCCGTCATTGGAACCCCCGGGTGGGATGGGCTAGATCGTGTAGTCCTGCTGGGTGCGCGCGTAGTCGATGAAGGCGTCCAGGGACGACGGATCGGCCATCGCGCTCGTGTTGGCGGCCTTCTCCGGGGGCGTGCCCAGGAGGATCTTGCGGACCGGCACCTCGAGCTTCTTGCCGGTCAGCGTGGTCGGGATGGCGGGCACCTGGATGATCTTGTCCGGGATGTGCCGCGGGGTGTACTCGCGGCGCAGCCGGGCCTTGATCTCGGCCTCGATCTTCTCGTCCAGCGCCAGGCCGTCGGCCAGCTTGACGAACATCGGCATGAAGAACCGCCCGCCGGGCAGGTCGAGGTTGACCACGATCGCGTCGTCCACCTCGGGGATGCCCTCCAGCACGGCGTAGATCTCGGCGGTGCCGATGCGCACGCCGAACCGGTTCAGCGTCGCGTCGCTGCGGCCCAGCACGAAGCACCCGCCGCGCTCGTTGACCTTGAAGAAGTCGCCCTGCCGCCAGACGCCGGGGAACTGGTCGAAGTACGTGTCCTTGTACTTCGTGTGGTTCTCGTCGTCGCCCCAGAACTTCACCGGCATCGACGGCATCGGCTGCGTGATCACCATCTCGCCGACCTCGTTCACCACCGCCTCGCCCCGGTCGTTGAACGCGTAGGCCGCGACGCCCAGGTTGCGGTGCTGGTGCTCGCCCGCGTACACCGGCAGCGTCGGCGAGCCCCCGGTGAACCCGGTGCACACGTCGGTGCCGCCGCTGCCGACGTGCAGCCACAGGTCGCGCTTGACGTTGCGCAGGAACCAGGCGGCGCACTCGGGGGAGACCGGGGAGCCGGCGAGCATGACCGAGCGCAGGGTGCCGAGGTCGTACTTGTCCTTCGGCACGACGCCGCGCTTGGCCAGCATGTCCGCGTAGGCGGGGCTGCCGCCGAACATCGTCACCCCCGCCTCGGCGGCCATCCGCCATAGCGCGTCCGGCTCGGGGTAGCCGGGGTTCCCGTCGTACAGCAGCGGCCTGACCCCGATCAGCAGCGAGCTGACCAGGAAGTTCCACATCATCCAGCCGGTGGTCGTGTAGAAGAACAGCACGTCGCCGGCGCGCATGTCCATGTTCAGCCGCTGCAGCTTGAGCTGCTCGATCAGGATGCCGCCGTGGCTGTGGGTGATCGCCTTCGGCAGCCCGGTGGTGCCGCTGGAGAAAAGGATCCAAAGCGGCATGCCGAACGGGCCCGTGGCGAACTCGAAGTCGCCGGCCGCCACCGGCGGCCCGCTGAGGATCTCGTGCCAGCTCAGGGCGCCCGCGGCCGGGGCGGGGATGTCGCGGAACGGCAGGTAGACAACGTGCTCCAGGCAGCTGAGGTCCCCGACGACCTGGGCGAGCTCGCCGCTGCGGTCGTAGTCCTTGCCGCCGTAGCGGTAGCCGCCGGTGCAGATCAGCACCGTGGGCTGGAGCTGCCGGAGCCTGTCGAGCATGCCGCGCCAGCCGAAGTCGGGGGAGACGGAGGTCCAGATGGCCCCGATGCTGGTGACGGCGAGCATCGCGGTGACGGCCTCGGGGATGTTCGGCAGGCAGGAGGCGACGCGGTCCCCGGGCCGGACGCCGAGGTCCCGCAGCCGGGTGGCGAGGATCCTGACGTTCCCGGCGAGCTCGTCCCACAGCAGCGGGGTGACCGGCGTGGTCTCCGAGTGGTAGTACAGCGCGACCTCGCCCGGCCTCTCGCGGGCCAGCACGTTCTGGGCGTAGTTCAGCCGGGCGCCGGGAAACCACTCGGCGCCCGGCATGTCCCGCTTGCCCAGCACGGCGGCGGGCTGCGCGGCGGCGACGATGTCGTTGTAGTCCCAGATGGCGCCCCAGAAGGCGTCCAGGTCGGTGACCGACCACTGCCACAGCTCGGGGTAGCCGGCGAACTCCAGGCCGCGCGTCTGCTTGAGCCATGCCATGAAGGCGGTGATGTTCGCGCGCCTGATCCGCTCCTGCGACGGCGTCCAGATCAGGTCGCCCGCGCGGACGTTCGCGGGCAGGTCAACAGAAGGGGCCTCAGCGCTCACAGCCCCGAGGTTCGCACAGGCGTTCCCCGGATTTCAATGGCAAGGCGGCCTATTTCCCGCTCGCCGATCTTGGTTCCCGGCCCAACGGGGCCAGCATGCCGGCTATATGTGACATTCGGCGCGCCGCAGGACGTGTACAATGCCATGGATGCGTACCGATTCGCTGGCCGCCATCGACGTCCACGTGCACATCGAGTCCGACGGGCGCGGCTGCTACTCCCTGGACGAGGAACTGCTCAGCGCCTCGGCCAGGTACTTCAGGGCGGACCACGACCGCTCGCCCACGCTGGAGCAGGTCGCCGCCCTGTACCGGTCCCTGCGGATGGCGGCGGTGGTGTTCACCGTGGACGCCGGCACCTTCACCGGGCACCCGGCGCTGTCCAGCGAGGAGATCGCCGACAAGGCGGCCGAGCACGCTGACGTGCTCATCCCGTTCGGGTCGGTGGACCCGCTGCGCGGCGCCGCCGCGGTCAGCCAGGCGCGCCGGCTGGTCACCGGCCACGGGGTGCGCGGCTTCAAGTTCCACCCGTCGCTGCAGGGGTTCGCCCCCAACGACGAGCGGTTCTACCCGCTGTGGGAGGAGATCGCCGCCCTCGGCGTGCCCGCGCTCTTCCACACCGGCCAGACCGGCATCGGCGCCGGGCTGCCCGGCGGCCGCGGGATCAAGCTGCGGCTGTCCGACCCGATGCTGCTCGACGACGTGGCGGCGGACTTCCCGTCGCTGACCGTGATCCTGGCGCACCCGTCGGTGCCGTGGGCGGACTCGGCGATCTCGATGGCGACGCACAAGTCCAACGTGTTCATCGACCTGTCCGGGTGGTCGCCGAAGTACTTCCCGCCCGCCCTGGTGCGCGCGGCCAACTCCTACCTGCAAGACAAGGTGCTGTTCGGCACCGACTACCCGCTGCTCACGCCGGAGCGGTGGCTGCGCGACTTCGAGACGCTCGACATCAAGCCCGAGATCCGGCCGAAGATCCTCAAGGGCAACGCGGTGCGCCTGCTGGGCCTGGGCGGGACGG
This sequence comes from Trebonia sp., assembly GCA_035294225.1. GTDB lineage: Bacteria > Actinomycetota > Actinomycetes > Streptosporangiales > Streptosporangiaceae > Trebonia. The sequence goes on along the minus strand of DATGLH010000046.1, from coordinate 2,300 downwards.
CCCCGGAGGCGTAAGCGCCCGCGGCGGCGATGGCTATCCCCCGCGCCCGCGCGGCCGGCGCGCGCCGGCCGGGATGACTGCGCGCAGGCAGCCCGCGGGCATCCACATCCGGCCACGGCCCGCGCGGCGTTGCGCACACCGGTGTCCACAGGAACTGTGGAAAACCCTGCGCGCGCCGTTCGCCCGAGGCCGCCCGCCGGGCGCGCGAGTTCACCGCCGGCCACGTCGCCCGCGCCGTCCGCCCGGCCCGCGCCGGGGATTTTCATGGAACTGTTATGCGATTATCGTTGCGGAAAATTCTTTTATGTGTTATCCTGTCCGGCTATGAGTGTAGGGTCGCTGCCATGGACGACGGGCAGCCAAGTTTCACCGCACTCACGGCGGCGGCAGCGCGCGCCGCGCACCTGATCGTCGACGGCGGGCCGCGGATCTTCACCGACACGCTCGCGGCGCCCCTGCTGGGGGACCGGGCCGGGGAACTGATCAGTTACCACCGGCTGCACGGCGCGCACCCGGTGCTGGCCGGGGCCAGGACCCAGGTCACCTGCCGCAGCCGGTACGCCGAGGACGCGCTCGGCCGCGCGGTCCGCGGGGGCGTCACCCAGTACGTCATCCTGGGCGCCGGGCTGGACTCCTCCGCCTACCGGGTCCGTCCGGCGGACGGGGTCCGCGTGTTCGAAGTGGACCACCCGGCTACCCAGGACTGGAAACGCCGCGCGCTCGCGGCCGCCAAGGTGCCGGTGCCCGGCCACCTCACGTTCGTCGCGGCGGACCTGGCAGCGGACCCGCTGGCCGGCCGTCTGGCCGCGGCGGGGTTCGACGCCGCCGCGCCGGCGCTGGTCAGCTGGCTCGGCGTCACGATGTACCTGAGGCCGGAGGCGATCGCGCGGACCATGGCGGACGTCGCGGGGTTCGCGCCGGGCACCGAGCTCATCGCCGACTACATGCTCCCCGAGGACATGCGCGACGAGGCCGGCGCCGTCTACGCCAGCCTCGTCGGCCAGGCGTCCGCCGGCCGGGGCGAGCCATGGCTTTCCTGCTTCGCCCCCGGCGAGATGACGGACCTGGCGCGCCAGGCCGGTTTCGCCGGGGTGCGCAACGTGCGGCAGCGTGACACGATCCCGGCGGAGCTCTGGCGGCGGCCGGACCCGCTGCGCCCCGCGGACCTGGCCGTGCTGTTCCACGGCGCGGTCCGCTGACCGGCCCCGGCGGCCCGGGCCGCGTGCGCCGTGCCCGTGCCCGGCGCGCCGGGCACGGGCACCGTCACGGGCACGGCGTGCCGTGCGCCCCGCGCGGCCCTCAGATGCCGAGGTGGGGGAGCAGGTCCGCGATCGAGTCGAGGACCAGCGGCTCGCCCGGCAGGCCGGCCGTGCCGGGAACGGCTTGGAGTTCCTGCCGGGTGGACGTGCCGGTCAGCACGCCGGCCACGAGGCCCGCGCCGGCCCGCAGGCCGGATTCGACGTCGCTGGGGGTGTCGCCGGCCACCGCGAGCTCGCCGACGGAGCCGCCGCCGAGGCGGAGCAGCGCGGTCAGCGGCAGGTCCGGCCAGGGGCGGCCGCGGCCGGCGTCAGCCGGGGACAGCACCAGGTCGACAAGGGGGCCCCAGCCGAGCGCGGCCACGATCGCGTCCCGCGTGGCGGGGGAGAAGCCGGTCGCCAGGCAGACCTTGATCCCCGCCGAACGGCAGGCCCGGAAGACCTCGGCCGCGCCGGGCACCGCCGCGACCTCGCCCGCGCCGACCGCCGCCGCGTAGTGCCTCTCGAACGAGGCGTTGGCCCGCTGGGCGTCCTCCTCGCTGCCCAGGATGCGCCGGAACACCTCGATCTTGGACTGGCCCATCGTGGCCCGGGCGTACCTCATCGCCCGGGCGTACTCCGCGGCCGGCAGGCTCTGCCCGGCGAGGGCGCCGGCGAACGCGGCCATCACGGTGCCGTTGTCGCGGACGGTGGTGCCGGCCATGTCGAGGCAGGCGACGGTGATCCGGCTCATGACGAGAAGGTCTCCTCGGCGATCGCGGGCGAACAGGTCATGCCGCGTCCGCCCGGCCCCGTCACCAGGACGACCCCGGGCGCGACCGCGGACCGGTGGTAAAGCCCGGACGCGCCGGCCACCTCACTGTAGACGCCGGCCCAGCGGCGCCGCACCCTCGGCAGCGCGGCGCCCAGCAGCGCCTCGGCGCGGGCCCGCAGGTGGTCGTAGGCGTCCTCGTCCACGTCGAAGGCGAACGGCTCGTCGTAGGAGTGCGTGTCCCCGATGGTCAGCGCGCCGTCGGCGCGCTGCACCAGGAGCAGCTGCGCCCG
>DATGLH010000045.1:0-47952 GCA_035294225.1 Trebonia sp. | reverse complement strand
ACCGCCCGGCCGAGCTGGTGGAGTTGCTCCTCGAACTCGCGTAGCGGCCCGCCCCCCGCTTGCTCCCCGGGCCCGCGCAAGCGGCCCGGCCCCGCGCAGCGGCCCGGCCTATGTGCTCCCCGGGCCCGCGCAGCGGCCCGCCCCGGGCCCATAGCGCGCTCGGCCGGGCGAATGCGGCACCGAGCTGGCGGCGGGCAGCCGCCTGTCACATCCATCCGGGCTGCCGCCGTCCGACGCCGCCGCCGGCCGTTTCACCCATTCCGCTCAGCGGCCGGACCGCACTCGGCGGGGTGGCCGTGTGCTGTCGGCGCGGGCCCCCGCGCCCGGGCGCGGGGGCCCGCGCCCGGGTTCGTGTGATGTCCGTACGTTTAGGGACGCGCCGGCGATTACGTTGTGGTTCCTGGTTCTGGCGTGCCGCGATGCGGCCGGGCGCGCGCCGCTCTTCCTGGGGCTGTGGGCCACCGCCCCGGAAAGAGCGGGGCGGTGGCCCACAGCCCCAGAACGGCCCGGTGACGACACGCCGCTAAAAACGGATACGGAGATATAAATAACGCAATTCGGCCAGGCTGCGCCGCGCCGGTCCGCCCGCGGAACGCCCGACGTTGACAACAGGCGCAGCCTACGGCGTACGGACATCACACGAAGAGCCGGAACGGCCCGCCTTGGGCGCTGGTTCCGGCCGGCGGCCCGGTCACAGGCCGGTGGCGGCGTCCGCCGCCACCGATCATGAACGCCAGTCACGCCCGCGTATCCCGCCAACCCGCGGAAAGGCAGCAACTCTGCCTGCTCAACCGCGGTAAGCGCGGCGCAAGGGCGGGCAAGCGCGGCGCAAGGGCAAGCGCGGCGCAAGGGCGGGCAAGCGGGGCGCACGGGTGATCGCCGGGCACAAGGGCGCTTACCGGGGGCGCCTACAGCGCGGTCTGCCGTAGCCAAAAAGTTGCGATATGCGTACAAAGCGGCGACGACGCGGGACGGCGGCGGGCCTTCTGGTGTATTGCCTTCGGGGTGGACGCAACGGACATCGTCCAGGGACGCCAGCCGGCAGTGGCCTCCCTGGCCTCCTACCGGCGCTGTCGGGATCGGATGAGCACCGCCTGGCCCGTCTTCCTGGCCAGGCGGAAGGAACGGCTCGCCCAGCAGGAGCGGTTCGGCACCGCGGCGGAAAAGGTCGCGGAGAACATCGCCGAAGACCTGTTCACCATGGTCCTGGACTGGCGCCTTTCCGAGGTCAACAACCAAGTCGGCTACGCGGACATGGTGCTGACCCGGCTCGGCGTGAAGCAACTGATCGTGGAGGTGAAACGGCCCGGGGCGCTGGCCTGGAACGAGCGCGGCGTCAACCTCGCGCTCGCGCAGGCGCAGCGCTACGCCGATGAGCAGAAGGTCCGGTCCATCGCGGTCACCGACGGCGTCATGCTCTACGCACGCGACAGCCTTCCCGGCGGCAGCCGGGACAGGGCGTTCGTGCGGCTCGACGAACCGCGCGCGCCGGACGATCTGTGGTGGCTGAGCGTCGACGGAATCTACCGGCTCCGCCCCGACGCCGGCGAGGCGCGGCTGCGCCTGTCCCCGGCGGCGGCTGAGAACACGGCCGCGCCCGAGGACGGCCTGGCCGCGCTGCTCCATCCGAAGTACAGGCTGCCAGCCGCATGCTTCGCGTACGTCGGGAACGCGTCCGACCCGAAAACGTGGCACCTGCCCTTTCTCCTCGCGGACGGAACGCCCGACCAGGCGAGGCTGCCGAAGGCCATTCAGGCCATCTTGTCGAACTATCGCGGTGCCAGGGTCAGCAGCGTTCCCGAAGCGGCGATCCCCCAGGTTCTGGTGACACTCGGCCGGACCGCGCGGCTGCTGGGCAAGTTGCCGGCCGCCGGCTCCAGTTCGGCGCAGGCATACCTTCGGTTGCAGGACGCGCTGGAGCAACTCGGGCGCCTCACGGAGGTGCTGGGCGCGGACCCGGCTTAGGGGCCGCGGTGGGCGCCCTGGCCGGCGGTGACGGTGCGGATCGCCGGGGCTCCGAAACCCGCCGCGCTGAACGCCTCCAGGGCGGCCTGGGTGAGCCCGGGCGCGCGGCCGGCGCCGATCAGCGCGATCACCGCTCCGCCGAAGCCGCCGCCGGTCATCCGGGCGCCGAGGGCGCCCGCCTCCAGCGCGACGTCCACGGCCAGGTCGAGCGCGGGGGTCGAGATCTCGAAGTCGTCGCGCATCGAGTGGTGGGAGCGGGTGAGCAGGTCGCCGACGGTCGCCAGGTCATCCCGCCGCAGCGCCTGGACGGCCGCGGCGACCCGGTCGTTCTCCGTCACCACATGCCGGACCCGGCGGAATGTCTCCGGGTCGAGGACGCGGGCGGCCCGGGGAAGGTCATCCGCCCCGATGTCGCGCAGGGCCGGGACGCCAAGCTGCCGCGCGGCCTTCTCGCACGAGGCGCGGCGGGCGGCGTAGCCGCCCGCCGCGTGGGAGTGCCGCTCGCCCGTGTCGATCAGGACCAGTTCCAGGCCCGCCTGCCGCAGCCGCAACGGCACGATCTGCGCCTCCTCGGTGCGGCAGTCGAGGAAGACCGCCGCGTCGGCCTGGCCGAGCAGCGACGCGTACTGGTCCATGATCCCAGTTGGGGCGCCGACGACCTCGTTCTCCGCCCGCCGCCCCGCGCGGGCCAGCGCCGGGCCGCTCGCCGCGAGGTCCCACAGGTCGTTCAGCGCGCAGGCGACCGCCATCTCCAGCGCCGCCGAGGACGACAGCCCGGCTCCCGCGGGGACGGCCGAGTCGATGAACAGGTCGGCGCCGCGCGGCGCCGGGCGCCCGCCACCCGGCGCCGGGCGTCCGCCTGCGGCCTGGGCGAGCGCCCAGGCGACCCCGAGCGGGTAGGCGGCCCAGCCGCTGACCGCGGCGGGGCCGACGTCGGCCAGGCGGACGCGGACCGTCCCCGGGTACAGCGTGGACGCGACCGCGATGTCACCGTCGTCACGCCGGCCCGCCGCGACGACGGTCCGCTGCGCGATCGCGAACGGCAGGACGAGCCCTTCGTTGTAGTCGGTGTGCTCGCCGATCAGGTTGACCCGGCCAGGAGCGGACCACACGACCCCGGGAGCACGGCCGAAGGCTTCGGCGAAACCCGCGGCCGCGGTGTCAGCCGGGGCCACCGAGAGCCTCCCCCAGCCGCGCCGCGGCGGCTTCGGGCCCGGCGGTAAGCTCCCGGCCGCCGCTCAGGCGGGTGACGCGCTTGGTGATGGCGGGCATCGGTCGGCGATCTCCTGATGTCGCGGGTTCCGGCTCCAGGGCGGCCGGGCGGCCGGCAGCGGCCGGTGTGAAATGTCAGACCCCCGGCGTATGGTGATGAGCTGTGTCCGTGACAGTAGCACCGCAAGATCTCGAAGCCTACCGGCGCGAGCTGACCGGGTACTGTTACCGGATGCTCGGGTCGGCGTTCGACGCCGACGACGCCGTGCAGGAGACGATGCTGCGCGCATGGCGGAACGCCGGGAGCTTCGAGGGCCGGTCGAGCCTGCGCTCCTGGCTGTACAAGATCGCGACCAACGTGTGCCTGGACGCGCTGCGCGGCGAGAAGCGCCGCGCGCTGCCGATGGACCTGGGGCCGTCGTCGCCGCCGCTGGAGTCGCTGCTGCGTCCCTGGCCCGCGGAGGACACATGGGTCACCCCCGTGCCGGACGCCAAGGTCCTCCCCGAGCACGGCGACCCCGCGGAGATCGCCGCCACCCGCGACTCGGTCCGGCTGGCGTTCGTGACCGCGCTACAGCACCTGCCCGCCCGGCAGCGTGCCGCGCTGATCCTGTGCGAGGTGCTCCGGCTGCCCGCGGCGGAGGCCGCCCAGGTACTCGGCAGCTCGGTGGCGTCGGTGAACAGCGCGTTGCAGCGGGCCCGCGCCACGCTCGCCGCCCTGCCCGGCCACCAGCGGCCGGCCCAGGTGGATCCGGACAACGCCGACCTGCTCGCCCGCTACGTGGACGCGTTCCAGCGCTATGACATGAAGGCGCTGCTCGCCCTGATCCACGAGGACGCGGTGATGACGATGCCGCCGTTCGAGCTGTGGCTGCGGGGCAACGCGGACATCACGGCGTGGATGGTGCAGCCGACGCCGAGCCTGTGCGCCGGGTCCGCGCTGGTCCCGGTGCACGCCAACGGCGTGCAGGCCTGGGGCCAGTACAAGCCCGACCCGGACGGCGGCTACCGGGCGTGGGGGCTTCAGGTACACGAGGCGAGCGGCGGCAAGTTCAGCCGCCTCACCTGGTTCCTGGACACGCCGCGGCTGTTCCCGCTGTTCGGGCTGCCGCCGCATCTGGACGGCGGCCCGCCGGGCCCTTGAGGGCTTACGACCGGTTATGCTCCGCCTGTGCGGGTTCTCTTCGTCAAGCAGGACCACGTCTCCCCCGGGGGGCTGGTCGCCGACGCGTTCGCCAGCCTCGGCTACGACGTGTCCGAACTCACCGTGGTGCCCGCGGAGCGTTATCACGCGCCGTCGGTGACGGCGGAGTTCCCCGACGCCGGCGGCTACGACGCGATCGTGTACTTCGGCGCGGTGTGGGCGGTGTACGACGAGGCCACGATCGGCACCTGGATCGGCGACGAGATCGCGTTCGCGCGCGCGGCTCACCGGCTGGGGGTGCCGCAGCTCGGGATCTGCTTCGGCGGGCAGATGCTCGCCGCGGCGCTGGGCGGCTCCGTGGCGCCCGCGCCCGCGCCGGAGGTCGGGTGGCACACCCTGGACACCGACGCGCCCGGGCTGATCGACGCCGGGCCCTGGTTCCAGTGGCACTCCGACCGGTTCACGCCGCCGCCCGGCGTTCCCGTGCTGGCCCGGACCTCGCTCGCGAGCCAGGCGTTCTGCGCCGGGCGCACCCTGGGCCTGCAATTCCACCCCGAGGTCACGCCGTCCGTGCTCGAGTGCTGGCTGTCCGCGGGCGGCGACGGCCAGCTCGCCGGGCTGGGCGTCGACGCGGCGGCCCTCATGGAGCGGACGCGGTCGCTGCACGACGTCTCGGCGGCCCGGACCCACGATCTGGTCCGCCGGTTCGTCACCGACGTCGCCCGGCGGCCGGCGGTCCCGGTGCCCGCGCCCGGCACCGCGCCCGCGCCCGGCACCGCGCCCGCGCCGAATGCGACAGTTTTCACACCCGCCACGTGACGACAGGGGCCGCGGGCGGGCTTAGCGTGGAGGAGTGTCCCATGGGATCGTCGAAGCGCTGGCCATATTCGGAGCCGGCGTCGCGGCGGGCACCATCAACACGGTCGTCGGCTCGGGCACGCTGATCACCTTTCCCACGCTGCTCGCCTTCGGCTACCCGCCCGTGCTCGCGAACGTGAGCAACAACGTGGGCCTGGTGCCGGGCGTGGCCAGCGGCGCGCACGGCTACCGGGCCGAGCTGGCGGGACAGCGCCGGCGGGTGATCAGGCTCGGCTCGGCCTCGGTATGCGGCGGCCTGCTCGGCGCGGTCCTGCTGCTCGTGCTGCCCGCGGGCGCGTTCAAGGCGATCGTCCCGGCGCTGATCGGGATCGCGCTGGTGATGGTGGTCATCCAGCCCCGGCTGGCGAAGCGGATGGCCGCGCGGCAGCGCGCACGCGCGGGCGCCGCGGGCGCCGCGGGCATCCCGGCCGGCCCGGCCATCCCGGTCACGCCGGCCGGCCCGGGCGGCCCGGCCGGGGCGGCGAGCACGGCCGCGCCGGGCATCCCGGCCGGGATGGCCGGCGCGATGCTCACGGCCGACGTCCCCGCCGCGGCGAGCGCGGTCGGCGGCCCCGTCGTGTGGCTGCTGGTCTTCTGCTCCGGCGTGTACGGCGGGTACTTCGGCGCGGCGCAGGGCGTGCTGCTGATCGGCCTGCTCGGCATCGCGCTCAACGACAGCCTGCAGCGGATCAACGCGGTGAAGAACGTGCTGGCCGGGATGGTCAACGGGGTCGCCGCGGTCGTGTTCATCGCGCTCACGCACGTCGACTGGGCGGCGGCCGGGCTGATCGCGGCCGGCTCGGTCATCGGCGGCCAGCTCGGCGCGCGGATAGGCCGCCGCCTGCCGCCGTGGGCCCTGCGCGCGGTGATCATCTGCGTCGGCACCGCCGCCCTGGTCAAGCTCCTGGCGTAGCGGGCGCCCGTGGCCCGGGGAGAGGAACCACGGCCCCGTTCGGAGGCATCGGATTTAAAGAAAGTGTTACCCGCAGTCGGCATGTGCTACCGGAGGGGGCCGCCGGTGCGTAATCTGCTGGCGTGAGCACACCATCGGACGCGGGGGTCGGACAGCCCGGCTTCGTGGAGCGGCACGGGCTGATGTCCGCCGAGGCGAGGGCCGAGGCACAGGAGGTGGCGGAGCGGATCCGCGCGGACGGGCTGCGGACGGTGCGGCTGGCAGTGGTCGACCAGCACGGCGTGCCGCGGGCCAAGGCGCTGTCCCCGCACGCCGCGATCGCCGCCATGTCGGACGGGCTGGACTTCTCCGGCGCGATCTACAGCCTCGACACGGGCAACCAGGTGTTCGTGCCGCCGTTCGCGCGCGGCGGCGGCTTCGGGATCGAGGAGTTCACCGGGTTCCCCGACGTGGTGCTCGTCCCGGACCCGGCGACGTTCCGGGTGCTGCCGTGGGCGGACCGGACCGGCTGGATGCTGTGCGACGTGTACTTCGGCAACGGCCAGCCGATGCCGCTGGACGGACGGCGGGTGCTGCGCGCGCAGCTCGCGGCGCTGGGCGAGCTCGGCTACGACTACGTGGCGGGGCTCGAGGTCGAGTTCTACATCGTGTCCCTCGCCGGCGGGCCGCTCGCGCCGGAGGACGCCGGGTTCACTCCCCCGCCGCCGCCGGTGTCGGTGTTCGAGCGCGGTTACCAGTACCTGTCGGAGGTCCGGCTCGACTCGATGTCCGGGACGCTGGAGGCGCTGCGGGACGCGCTCACCGCGCTGGGCCTGCCGCCCCGGTCCATGGAGGACGAGTGGGGCCCCGGCCAGCTCGAGTTCTCCTTCGCGCCGATGCGCGGGCTGGCCGCCGCGGACGCGGCCGTGCTGTTCCGCTCCGCGGTCAAGCAGGTCTGCCAGCGGCGGGGGCTGCTCGCCACGTTCATGTGCCGGCCCGCGCTGCCCAGCTTCTTCTCCTCCGGCTGGCACCTGCACCAGTCGCTGCGGTCCCGTTCGTCCGGCGCGAACGCCTTCGCCTCGCCGTCCGGCCCGCTGTCGGCGACCGGGGCCTCGTACGTCGCCGGGCTGCTCGAGCACGCGCTGCCGTCGCTGGTGTTCGCCGCGCCCACGGTGAACGGCTACAAGCGGTACCGGCCGTACTCGTTCGCCCCGGACCGGGTGTGCTGGGCGGTGGAGAACCGCGGCGCGCTGGTCCGGGTGCAGGGCTCGGCCGGGGACGCCAGCGCGCACGTCGAGATGCGCTCGGGCGAGCCCGCCGCGAACCCGTACCTGTACCTGGCGTCGAACATCGCCGCGGGCGCCGACGGGATATCCCGCGGGCTGACGCCGCCCCCGCCTGTCGAGGCGGACCCGTACGGCGCGTCAGCGCCCATGCTGCCCGTGTCCCTGGCGACGGCGGTCAAGGCGCTGGAGGCGGACGGCTTCTACCGTTCGGCGTTCGGCGACACGCTGATCGACTACCTGGTGCTGATGAAGCGCGCCGAGATCGCGCGGTACGAGTCGGCCCTGGCCGCGGCCGGGGTCACCGACTCCGGCGAGGAGGTCAGCGACTGGGAGATGCGCGAGTACTTTGAGTTCTACTGACGAGAGAGACGGACGCCCATGGCAACGGACATTCACGCTGAGCACGTCGGCAGCCTGCTGAGGCAGCCCTGGCTGCTGGCGGCCCGGGACGGCTACAAGCGTGGCGCGCTGACCGAGGCCGAACTGCGCGCGGCCGAAGACCGCGCGGCGCTGGAGAACATCGCCTTGCAGCGCGAGGCGGGCATCGACGTGTTCACCGACGGGGAGGTGCGGCGGACGAACTGGATGACCGGCATCTTGGAATCGATCGGCGGGATGAGCCAGATCGAGACCCCCTCCGTGGTATGGCGCCGGGAAGACGGGGAGATCCCGCCGAGGGAAGAGACCGACTTCGTCATGACCGTGGCCACATCGAAGGTGTTCCAGAAGGACCACCTGACCGCGGTCGAGGCCGCGTTCATGGCCTCGCAGGTGCCCGGACAGTTCAAGATCACCATGATGAGCGCGGCGATGGGCGGCATGACCTGGCGCCCGGAGGTGAGCGCTGCCGCCTATCCCGACCCGGCCGAGCTGGTCTCTGACCTCGTCGCGTTGCAGGTCGCGGAGATCTCCGAGCTGGCCGCCCTCGGGACGCGCTGGGTGCAGCTGGACTCGCTCTCCTATAACCAGGTGTTCGACGACGAGTTCCGCGCGGCGACCGGGAACTTCCTCGACCCGGCGGCCATCCTCGACGCGTCGGTCGCCGCCGACACGGCCATCGTCCAGGGCGCGAAGGCGGCGCACCCCGACATCACGGTCGGCATGCACATCTGCCGCGGCAACAACCGCAGCGCCTACATGGCCAAGGGCAGCTACGAGCCGGTGGCGGAGAAGCTGTTCGGCACGGTGCCCGTGGACCGGTTCCTGCTGGAGTACGACACGGAGCGGGCGGGCGACTTCTCGCCGCTGCGGTTCATGCGGCCGGGCGCGGTGGTCGTGCTCGGGCTGGTGTCGTCCAAGACGCCGGTGCTCGAGCCGCAGGACGACCTGCGCCGGCGCATCGACGAGGCGGCCAGGTACGTCCCCATGGAGAACCTGGCCATCAGCCCGCAGTGCGGCTTCGCGTCCACCTCCCAGGGCAACGTGCTGACCGCCGACGAGCAGAAGCGCAAGCTTGAGCTGGTCGTGGACACGGCGCAGCGGGTCTGGGGCTGACCCCGGGGCCCGCGCACCGGGGCCCGCGCACCGGGGCCCGGGTCAGTACAGGCCGACGATCTCGCCGTTCTCGTCGAGGTCGATGTTCTCGGCGGCGGGGTGGGCGGCCAGGCCGGGCATGGTCCGCATATCGCCGCAGATCAGGTAGATGAATCCGGCGCCGACCGAGGCGCGGGCCTCGCGGACCGGCAGCCTGAAGCCGGCCGGCGCGCCCTTGAGGCTGCCGTCGTGGGAGAGCGAATACTGGGTCTTGGCGATGCAGACCGGCAGGTTGCCGAAGCCGTTCTTCTCGTAGCCGTCGAGCTGCCTGCTGGCCAGCGAGGTGTAGTCCACGCCGTCGGCACCGTAGATCCTGGTCGCGATCGTCTCGACCTTCTCCCTCAGCGGCGCGTCGGCCGGATACAGGTGGTGGAACGAATTCGGCTGCGACGCGACCTCGGCCACCGCCTCGGCGAGCTCGGCCGCGCCCCGGCCGCCTTCGGTGAAATGCGTGCAGACCGCCGACTTGACGCCCATGGAAGCGGCCAGCTCGGCGATCGCGCGGTGCTCGGAGGGGAAGTCGGTGGGCATCGCGTTGATCGCGACCACCGGCTCGACGCCGTGCGCGCGCACGTTCTCCAGCTGCTTGCGCAGGTTGGCCGCGCCGGTCAGCACGTCCTCGGGGTTCTCCGCCAGCATCTCCGGCGGCAGCGGCCGGCCCGCCACCACGCGGTACTTGCCCGAGTGCGACTTCAGCGCGCGGACGGTGGCGACCACGACGGCGGCGTCCGGCTTGAGTCCGGAGACCCGGCACTTGATGTTGAAGAACCGCTCCGCGCCCATGTCCGCGCCGAACCCGGCCTCGGTGACCAGGAAGTCGCCGGTGTGGATGCCGATCAGGTCCGCCACCACGCTGGAGTTCCCGTGCGCTATGTTGCCGAACGGCCCGGCGTGCACGAACACCGGCGTGTTCTCCAGCGTCTGGAGCAGGTTCGGCTTCAGCGCCTCGCGCATGATCACGGCCATCGCGCCGGCCGCCTTGAGCTGTTCGGCGGTCACCGGCTCGCCGGACCTGGTGTAGCCGATCACGATCCGGCCGAGGCGCTCGCGCAGGTCCTTCAGCGACGTGGACAGCGCGAGGACGGCCATCACCTCGGACGCGGCCGTGATGTCGAACCCGGTCTGCCTCGGCACGCCGTCGGCGGCCGCGCCAAGGCCGATCACGATGTTGCGCAGCGCCCGGTCGTTGACGTCGATGACCCGCCGCCAGGTGATCTGGTGCTGGTCGATGCCCAGGGCATTGCCCATGTACAGGTGGTTGTCCACCATCGCGGCGAGCTGGTTGTGCGCCGCGGTGACCGCGTGCATGTCACCGGTGAGATGCAGGTTCAGCGTCTCGAACGGCACGGCCTGGCTGTAGCCGCCGCCGGCCGCGCCGCCCTTGATGCCGAACGTGGGGCCCATGCTCGCCTGGCGGATGGCGATCGTGGCTTTCCTGCCGATGTGCCGGAATGCCTGGCCGAGGCCGATCGTCGTGGTGGTCTTCCCCTCCCCCAGCGGCGTCGGGGTGATCGCCGTGACGACGACGTACTTGGCCTTGGGCCGGTCCGCGAGCTCGGCGATGGCGCGCACGTCGATTTTCGCCACGTACTCGCCGTGCGGTTCGGTCAGCCAGGGGGGAATGCCGACATCCTCGGCGATTTCCGCGATCGGCTTGAGGGTAGCATGACGAGCGATCTCTAGCGCGGTGGGCATCGTTGCCATGGGCGGGTGACCTCCGGCCCGTTCCGACGGCTTCCTGAGGCGATTGTTGCTCCGCCGCGCAGTCGGCCGTCCATGGGCCGCGCTCCAAAAAGGAGCCACCGGATTCTGCGGCAGCCGATATTGAATTTTCAATACCGCACGCTTTATTTCGGCGCCGCTATTCGCTCGGGGCGCGGCGGCGGCGGGGACGGGGCGGCCGGGGACGGGGCGGGCGGGGACAGCGGGGACGGGGCGCACCCGGCCGGCGCGCCGGCGAACCGCATGTGCAGCACGGTGGCATCGTCGCGGAGCACGCCGCCCGTGTAGCGCAGCAGGTCCGCGCCCAGCGCGTCGGGCAGGGACTCGCTCACCGCCGCCAGCATGGCGGCGCGCCGGAGCAGCGGGTACGGGCGTCCGGCGATGTCCCGCGCCTCGGTGACCCCGTCGGTATACAGCAGGACGCTGTCCCCGGGGCCGGCGCCGAGCCGTCCGGCCCGGGCCGGATGGCCCGCCATGTCGAGCAGCCCGAGCGGCGGCGCGGGCGGGAGCGTGTCGAGCAGCGTCGCCCGCCCGTGCCGCAGCAGCAGCGGCGGCGGGTGGCCGCAGCAGACGATCGCGGGTTCGGCGCGGTCCTCCAGCGGCACCGAGACCAGTTGCGCGGTCACGAACTCCTCGTCAGCGGCCCTGGCGACGACGAGGTCGTGCAGCCGCATCGCCACCACCTGTAGCGGATCCGGGCCGGCGGCCAGCGCGCGGAAGGCGCGCGTCACCTCCGCCGCGGTCTGCGCCGCCCGCGGCCCGTGGCCCATCACGTCGCCGATCAGCAGCCGTACCGCGCCCGGCGCCTCGACGGCGCAGGCGATGTCACCGCCGGCTCGGCATGAGACAGCCGGGGCCGAGCAGGTGATCCACGAAAAGGCACAACGCATGTGTCCATCCGGGGTCAGAGGGATTCCGGGAAACGATTGGCTGACACTTTACGGCAACTCAGTTGCTTATCGTGGCCAAACGAGTGCACAATGCAACACATTTTCCGAACGGACGGTGGCGGCTCCCGGCGGCCGGTACTGGCAGCGGTTCAGGACCTGGTCAGGAGGCTCAGGACCTGGTCAGGAGGCTCAGCACCTGGTCAGGAGGACCTGGCTGCCTGGGCCATCTCGACGAGCGCGTGCAGGCTCCGGGCCGCGTCCAGCGCGGAGAACCCGGAGAGAGCGACCAGCGCCACGGCGGCGCCGAGCAGCAGCAGGCTCCTCCGCGGCGGCGGGCCGAGCAGGGCGGCGACCCGGCGCGGCACCGGGCCTGCCCCGCGCAGGGCCGGCCGGCGGAACCGGTGCCTGCCTCCCGCGGGGCGCTCCTCCCCCGCGGCGCGGCGCCTCCCCAGGCGCGGGCCGGAGGTGATCAGGCCGAGCGCGGTGATCGGGCCGTCGCGGTCCGGCGGCGCGGCGGACGTGGCCAGGGCGGCCCGGGCGATCGCGCGGGCGGTCAGCGGCCGGTCCCCCGTGGCCGCCGCGGCGTGCTCGTCGGCCCATCGTTCCACGGTGTAGCAGACCTGGGCGGCGACCGGCCGCAGCAGCGGGTTGGCCGCGGCGGCCAGCCGCGCGGCCGACGTGAACAGGTAGTGCGCGCCGCGGGCGTGAGCGCGCTCGTGGGCGAGCAGGACCTGGCGTTCGGGCACGCTGAGGGCGCGCAGCATCCCGGAGGTAATCACGATGCGGCATGGCCAGCCCGGCAGCGTGTAAGCGTCGGCGGCGTCGTCCTCGGTCACCACGACCTGCCCCGAGCCGGGCAGGCTCCGCGCCTGGCGGCCGGCCGCGACGATCGCGGCGCCCCGCCGCCACAGCGCCCGGGCCGCCGCCGCGGCCGCCGCCGCCAGCAGCGCCCCGGCGGCGATCGCCACCGGCAGCGAGACCGTGTCACCGCGGCTGACCGCCCGCACGGACATGTTGGCGACCGTATCCACCAAGGGAATGCGGACGAGCGCGGACAGCGCGAGCAGGCCGAGCACCGCGCTGCTCGTCGCGGCGAGCGCCAGCGAGCTTCCGGCCAGCAGCCAGGTGGCCGCGTCCGGGGGCAGCCGGTCTGCCAGCGGCCTGGCTGCCAGCGCCGCCAGCACCGGGATCACGAGCGGGAGGTAGACGGCCAGGTGCATGCTCGTGCCCTATCCGCCCGCGCTGCCCGGCCCGGGGTCGCCGAGCATCCGGCGCAGCAGTTCCTCGTCGCTGTCGGAAAGCGAGGACACGAAGCGGGCCAGCACGGCTTCCCGGTCGGCCTCGCCGTCGAGGACCCGGGCCATCCGCCGGGCCGCGAGGCCCGGCGGATCGGTGACCGGCGCGTACAGGTAGGCACGCCCTGCCTTGTGCCGCTCGAGCACGCCCTTGGCGTGCAGCCGGGACAGGATCGTCACCACCGTGGTGTAGGCCAGCGAGCCGCCGATCCGCTCCCGGACCTCGCCAGGCGACAGCGGCGCTCGGGCTTCCTGCAACACCGCGAGCACCGCGGCCTCCAGTTCGCCGGCCGCGCGGCGGCCGGCTGCCGCGGCGGAGCCTTCGGCTTCCTCACGCATAGCCTCGCATCCGCCCCTCCGCTCAGCTAACATCTACGAGTCTGTAGAAATTATACCGCGTGGCGTCCCGCCTCCTGCCAGTCTGCCACGAGAGGCCAGGCTGGCGGGCTAGTCTGGTCGACCGGCGGCACAGTGGGCCGGTGCCGTGGGGGACCGCAGACGCCACCGCCCGTTCGGAATGAGTGCCTTAGACCTCCGGCACAGCAGAAAGGGAGCCTGACTGATGTCGCACCACCTCACGTACGCCGAGGCGATCGTCACCGGCATCGTCCAGGGGGTGTCCGAACTCTTCCCGGTTTCCAGCCTGGGGCACAACGTGCTGCTGCCGGCGCTGGTGGGCGGGCAGTGGGCGAGCGCCCTCAACGTGTCCGCGCCCAACTCGCCGTACCTGGCGTTCATCGTCGGGCTGCACGTCGCGACCGCGCTGGCGATGATCGCCTACTTCTGGCGGGACTGGCTGCGCATCGTCGGCGGCTTCTTCTCCTCGCTGCGGGCACGCTCGATCTCAACGGCTGACCAGCGGCTGGCCTGGATGATCATCCTGGCGACGATCCCGGTGGGCATCGCCGGGCTGGCGTTGCAGAAGGTGTTCACCCGGGTGTTCGCCAAGCCGGAGCTGACCGCGCTGTTCCTCGCGGCCAACGGCCTGATCCTGCTGTACAGCGAGCGGCAGCGGCGCGCGAAGGCGGCCGCGGGCGGCCGGCCCGCGGCCGCCTTCGCCTCGGCGGGCAGGCCGGCGGCCGGCCCGGCGGCGGGCAGGCCGGCAGGCGGCCCGGCCCGCGGCGGCTACGAGGGGTACTCACAGCAGCCCTGGCAGCAGCAGTGGCAGGGGCCCGGCCCGGGGTACGGGCAGGACAACGGGCAGCACGGGCGTGAGGAGCAGTACGGACAGTACGCCCAGGATCCCCGGTACGCCCAGGACCCGCGGTACGCCCAGGACCCGCGGCACGCCCAGGATCCGCGGTACATCCAGGACCCCCGGTACGCCCAGGACCCGCGGCACGCCCAGGATCCCCGGTACATCCAGGACCCCCGGTACGCCCAGGACCCCCGGTACACCCAGGCCGCGGCTCCGCGGCACGCGACAGACCCGCACGCCGGACAGGGCGCGCAGTACGCTCAGCCGCCCGGGGCGGGCGGGGGTCCGTGGGGCGCGCAACCGCCGCAGCGCGCGCAGGACCCGTGGGGCGGCCAGGACGCGTGGGGCGGCCAGGACGCGTGGGGCGGGCAGGACGCGTGGGGCGGGCAGGACGGCCGTATGACGCGGAACGCCGCGATGGCACGGGAGGCTGACGCCGGGTGGCCCGCCGGCCGGCGGGCGCAGGGCCGCGAAGCCGCGGAGAGCGACCGCGCCGTGGCCGCCGACCGGCGGCTGTCCACGATGGGCTACGCGCGCGCGGTCCTCGTCGGCTCCGCCCAGGTCCTCGCGCTGCTGCCCGGGATCAGCCGGGACGGCATCGTCACCGTGGCCGGCATGTGGCGCGGGCTGAGCCGCGAGGACGCGGTGCGGTTCTCGTTCTTGCTGTCCGCCCCGGTGATCCTGGCCGCCGGCGTGCTGAAGGCACACGACCTTTTCGGGCCGCTCGGCAAGGGCATCCATGGCCCGGTGCTCGTCGGCAGCCTGCTGGCCGGCATCGGCGCCTTCCTGTCCGTCCGGTTCCTGACCAGGTATTTCAGCGAGGAGCGGTCGCTCAGCCCGTTCGGGGTCTACTGCCTGATCGCGGGCCTGGGCAGCTTCGCCTACCTGCTGATCAGGTAACCGCGGCGGGCGCGCGCATCGCCCCGCGTTCCCGTGTGCCGTTAGAATGGCCGCGACGGTCATGGGACGCGAACTGCCGCCGCCGGGCCAGGCGGCTTCCCGGGAAGGATTCCACGCGCTGGCCGGGCCTGGGCGGCCCGGCCAGCGGAGTCCCTGGCTGCCGTTCTGGTGGACCGTCGCGACGCTGCTGTTCGTCACCGGGCTGATCTTCTGCGCTTACGCGTTCGAAGACCATCGCATGTGGCTGTGGCTCGGGGCGATCACGGCCTTCGCCATCGTGGGCATGATGACGATGCGCGCCATGACCGATGCCGACCGCGAGCTGTTCAGGCGCGCCTGGCAGGAGTACTTGGAGCGCCAGCGCCACTACCCGGGCGCTTGACGGGCGGCTGCCGCCAGGCAAGTCCCGAGCTGCGGTTCACGGCGGCCTAGGGGTGGCCGACGGCCCGGACACCTTCAGCCGTCACGCCTTCGTAAGCGCTCGCACGCCCGGTTTCGCCGGGCGCCCCGGTTAACCTCGCATCGCGATGCCATCACGTGCGGCCCGATAGGGCAACCCATGGATGAGCGAGAAGGTTTCTTCAGCGACCTGCGCGCGCTCCGCGCACAGCGTGGTTACGGCCTCACTGACATCGCCGAGCGGACGCGCTTCCCCGCGGACACGCTGGCGGCCGCCGAGTCAGGTCCCGCGCTTCCCCCGCTGCCCGCCCTGGAGGCATACCTGCGCGGCCGCGGCGAGCCGCTGACCCCGTGGGAGGACCGCTGGCGGCGGCTCAGCCAGGTTACTGCCGGGGACGCCGGGACGGCGGCGGCTGCCAGGGAAGCCGGGACGGCCCCGGCGGGACCGCGTCGGATGGCGGCCGGGCCGGCGACGGCTGCGACGACAGCGCCGTGCGGACATGGACCCCAACGGCAACCAGCCTGTCCCTTCGGCCTTGACCTGGGAATTCCGTCTGCCGGCAGGTGTGTCGCACTGCACGCTGGCGGTCTTCGTGCCGACGTAACGCGCTCGGCGTGGGCGAGTACGCGGTGTTCAGCGGTGACACCGCGGCGGTTTCGGATATCGCCTCGGTCGCCGTCAGCCGGGCCGCGGCCGAGGCCGGCGGGTGACGCTCGGCAGCTACCTCGTACGGGGAGCCTCGCTGCAAACCCAGGTCGAGCCCGCGCCGGACACGATGGGAGAGCCGGGCCCGGTCGCACATGGCCGTTATCATGTCGCGGGCCAGAACCCCGGGCATAATGCGGCGATCGCGGCGTCCGCCGCCCGGGCGGCCCGCGGCTAACTCCGACGGCCTGCCCTGGCCAGCCGCGCGAACCGGAAATTCCTTCATCAAGAAGAGAAAATCCGGTATAGGCTAAAAATCTTTCAGGATCATGAACGGCGGCGCCAGAACCGCAGGGCGATATTCACACCCGTAGTCCGGAATAACTCCCGTATCCGGTGAACGGGCGGGGCGTGCGGGACACCGGCCGCGGCGGCGCAGCGCGGTGAACGGGCGGGGCGTGCGGGACACCGGCCGCGGCGGCGCAGCGCCAGAATGGCGCCCCTGGGGCAGTCCCGCCGGTACGGTGGGCTCGTGGAGCAGGGGACGGCGGTGGTCGGCGAGCATGCGTGGAGGCCCCGGCGGCGCGGCTGCGGCCGTTCGTCTCCTGGTACTCCGGGTACCGGCAGGCGGGTACCGCACCGCAGCGGCACCGCGGACTGCCGTCGCCCGCGCTGACGTTCATCATCACGCTGGACGACCCGCATCATCACGCTGGACGACCCGCCGGTGATCGCGGCGCACCCGGACCCGCGGCAGCCGCGCGGGTCCTACGACATGCCGCTCGGCGGGCTGCACACCGCGCAGGCGCTGATCACGACCGACGGCCGTCAGTCCGGCATCCAGCTCGCGCTTACCCCGCTTGGCGCACGCGCGCTGCCCGGCACGCCCGCCGCGGGGCTGGCGAACCGGGACGGGGACGCGACGCGGGTGATCGGCGGGTTCGCGGCGGACGGCACTTCGGGACCTACCGGGGGCACCCGCGCTGAGCCCGGCGGCTGGCCGGGGGCTCGTGCAGCAGCATCCCCGACGTCCGCGCGAGGAACTCGCCGTAGGTCGCCGGGGGCTCGCCCGGCTCGATCAGGTAACGGTCCTGCGCGGTGCGCAGCACGGCCATCCGCCGCTGCGCCTGGTTCATCTCCCGCACCACCGCAGCGACCCGGCGTACCGCCCGGCGAAGGTGGTCTGCCTTCATCGGCTGCCTCCTCGATGCGTCCGTCCTCGCACTTCGAGGCTCGCCGTAAGACCCCGGCCGGGGCATCGGGAAAATTCCTAAGCTCACGCAGCGTGTCGGCTTAGCTCTGCCCCCGGAGGCAAAGCGTTCCCCCCGGGGGGCAAAGCCCCCCGGTGACCCCCGATGGGGGGCTTACGCAGCCCCCATGCCCCCGCGGCCCCCTGCGCCCCGCGGCCTCCTGCGCCCCGCGGCCTCCTGCGCACCCGGCGGGGGCCGGCCGTCCCCGTTCCCCTGCGGTACCGGTGCGCTGTCATGCGGGAGGGGCGGCCGAGCCGGGAACGACCAGGCCGCTTTCGTAGGCGATGACCACAAGCTGGGCGCGGTCGCGCGCGTCCAGCTTGGTCATGATCCGGCTCACGTGGGTCTTCGTGGTGAGCGGGCTGAGGAACAGCCGGCCGGCGATCTCCTCGTTGGACAGGCCCTCGGCGACGAGCGCGAGGACCTCACGTTCGCGTTCGGTGAGCCGGGAGAGGCTCGGGCCGCCCGCGGGCGGCCGCGGCGGTTCGCCGCGGGTGGCCAGATTGGTGATCAGCCGGCGCGTCACGCTCGGGGACAGCAGCGCGTCGCCGCGGGCCACCACCCGGACCGCGCGGATCAGGTCCTCCGGCTCGGTGTCCTTCACCAGGAACCCGCTGGCGCCGGCGCGGAGCGCCTGGTAGACGTACTCGTCGGACTCGAAGGTGGTCAAGATGATCACCTTCACCCCGGCGAGGTCGTCGTCCGCCGCGATCCGCCTGGTGGCCTCGAGCCCGTCCACCTCGGGCATCCGGATGTCCATCAGCACGACGTCGGCCCGCTGCCCGCGAGCCAGGTCCACCGCCTGCGCGCCGTTGACCGCCTCGCCGACGACGGTCACGTCCCCGGCCGCCTCGAGCAGCACGCGGAATCCGGCGCGGATCAGCGCCTGGTCGTCGGCGAGCAGTACGCGGATCATCGGTGCGTCCTTCGACTAGCGGAAACGGCCGAAGCCGCTGAGGCAGCGGCCGGCGAAGGTGTGGTGGCCGGCGCCGCGTCACCGCTGAGCGGGAACCGGGCGGCGACCCGGAAGCCGCCGCCAGGCCCCGGGCCGATCTCGATCGTCCCGCCCGCCGACGCGGCCCGCTCGCGCATGCCGCGCAGACCGTGGCCGGAGCCGTTGCCGCCGGCGTCCGCGCCCCGAGGGCCGCGGCCAGTGTCGGTGATCTCTATCTCCAGGTCGGCCGCTCCGTAGCGCACCGAGACCGCCGCGGCGGCGGGCCCGGCGTGCCGGACCGTGTTGGTCAGCGCCTCCTGGACGATCCGGTAGGCGGCCAGGTCGGTCACGGCGGGCAGTTCCCGCGGCTGCCCGGTGACCGTGACCGCCACCGGCAGCCCGGCGGCCCGGACCCCGGCGGCCAGCGCGTCCAGCCGGGTCAGGCCGGGCGGGGGCTGGGTGGGGTCGGCGGGCTCATCGGCCTGGCGCAGCACGTTCAGGATGGCGCGCAGCTCGCGCAGCCCGTCCCTGCTCGCGGCGCGGATCGCGGCCAGCGACTCGGCGGCCTGCCCGGGGCGGTCGCGCAGCAGTTGCGCCGCGGCGCTCGCCTGCACGTTGATGGTGGCCATGGTGTGCGCCACCACGTCGTGCAGCTCACGAGCGATCCGCAGCCGCTCCTCGTCGATCTTGCGCTGCGCGTCCCGTTCGGCGCGGTCGCGGACGGATGCCACGTAGGCGCGGCGGTTGCCGATCGCGATGCCGGCGAACAGCGCGACGGCGATGTCCGCGGGGATGAGGTCGAACCCGCCGCCGGCCGGGCCGAACGGGTTGCTCAGGGCGGTGGCGGCCATGAGGATCGCGGTGACCGCCGCCGCCCACACCACGGAGCGGCGGATCGGCAGGATCACGGCGAGGGTCCCCATCGCCACGGCGGGCAGCAGCAGCGCCACGCCGTTGACGTAACCGGGCAGGGTGTAGGCGACGACGGCCGCGGTGGAGCACGCGAGCACGGCGCGGGGGTATAGATGCCGCCAGGCCAGCACCGCGCCCGCCACGGCGACGAGCAGCAGCGCGGCGGCCGGCGTGTGCGGCTGCGGGTGCGCGCGGCTGAAATACTGCCCGGGATTGGCCGGGTACGCCTCGCCGTAGGCGGCGGCGACCGCGATCACCGTCAGCGCGGCGGCGATGGCCGTGTCGCGGACCGACGGCCACCCGCGCCAGGGCGGCAGCGCCCGGCCCAGCGGCGCCGGGCGGCCGCGCGCCTGCTGAGCGGTATCCATGCCACGCAGCGTAAGCCCGTTCCGCCCGGCGGGTCATCCACCAGGGCGAGTACTCCCCGGGAAGTAGGCGCGCCCGGCGAATCGCAACTCCCGCCGGACGCCTGAGTACGCGCGCTGGCGGGACGCTGGCGGGGTCCGGCGGAAATCCCGCCGGCCGGATGAACCGGGAGGCTCCGATGCCAGCCCTGACGCGTTTCGTTCTCCGCCACAAGGCGCTGGTGGCGCTGCTGTGGCTCGCGGTAGCCGTCGCCGGAGTGCTGACGGTCGGCGGGACGACCCATCGCATGACCAACGACTTCTCCATGCCGGGCCAGGCGTTCACGGTGGACAACCAGATCGTCCGGGAGTACGGGAACGGCGGGTCGCAGCCGCCCTATATCCCGGTGCTCACCGTGGCGCCCGGGGAGCGGGTGACCGACCCCGCCGTGGCCGCGCAAACCGGGCGGGTGTTCGCCGCCGTCCGGGAGGCGGTCCCGTCCGCTCGGATGGCCGATTTCTACGCAACGCACGACCGGCAGTTCGTGACCAGGGACGGGCGCACCACGTTCGCGCTGGTGTACACGGCGCCGGCGGCCGGGTTCGGCGGGCCGGATGCCGGGGCGGCCATCATGCGGGCCGTCGACTCCGCGCTGCCGCCCGGGTGGCACGCCGGGCTCACCGGCGAGCAGCTCCTGAGCAACGGCAAGCCCGCGTCGAAGGGCACCGGGATCATGGTCGAGACGATGATCGGCTCGCTGGGGGCGCTGGTGATCCTGGCGCTGGTGTTCGGCAGCTTCCTCGCGCTGCTGCCGCTGCTCGTCGGCGGCGTGTCGGTGCTGGCCACGTTCCTCATCGTGGGCGGGCTGACCGAGATCACCGGGATCAGCCAGATCGTCGAGTTCCTGATCGCGCTGATCGGGCTGGGCGTGGCGATCGACTACTCGCTGCTGGTGGTCAGCCGGTGGCGGGAGGAGCGCGCGGCCGGGCGGCCGAACGCCGACGCGGTGCTGGTCGCGATGGAGCACGCGGGACGCGCCGTGGTGTTCTCCGGGCTGACGGTGGCGATCGGGCTGCTGTCGATGATCGTGCTGCCGGTGCCGATGCTGCGCAGCGTCGGATACGGCGGGGTGCTGGTGCCGCTGGTCTCGGTGCTGGTCGCGGTCACCCTGCTGCCGGTGATCCTGGCTTCGGTGGGACCGCGGCTGGACTGGCCGCGGCGTTCCGGGGCCGGGCGGCGGGCGTCGCGGGTGTTCTCCTCGTGGGCCGGGTTCGTGTACCGGCACCGCTGGGTGTCGGCGGCGGCGGGTCTGGGGATCATGGCCCTGCTGATGGCGCCCGCGCTGTCGCTGCACCTCGGCATGCCGGGCAGCGCGGCGGAGGCGACCGCGGGGCCGGCGCACGACGCTCTCGCCCTGCTTACGCGCGGCGGCGTGCCGTCCGGGGTGCTCACCCCCGCCGAGGTGCTGACCTCGGCCGGGTCCGCGCCGTCGGTTGCCGCGCGGGCGGCCGGCCTGCCCGGGGTGTACGCGGCGGTGGCGCCGGCGACGGCGGACTACTCCCACGGCGGGACGGCGATCGTCTCCGTGCTCCCGGTCGCCGAGTCCTCTGTTCCCGCGGGCCAGGGCGCGATCGCGGGCCTCGAGCACGCGCTGGCGGGCAGCCCGGGTGTGATCGGGGTCGGCGGGGACGGCGCGTCGCTGATCGACTTCGACCACGCGGTGTACGGCGAGTTCCCGCTGATGCTCGCCCTGATCGCGGTGGCGACGTTCCTGCTGCTGACGCGGGCGTTCCGGTCGGTGCTGCTGGCGGCGAAGGCCGTGGTCTTCAACCTGATCTCGCTGGCCGCCGCGTACGGCGTGCTGACCTGGGTGTTCCAGGACGGGCACGGGTCGGCGGCGATCTTCGGGGTGCCGGCCACCGGGGCGATCACGATGTGGGTGCCGCTGATGGTGTTCGCGTTCCTCTTCGGCCTGTCGATGGACTACGAGGTGTTCATCCTGGCGCGGATCCGGGAGGCGTACGACCGGTCCGGGTCGGCTCAGCAGGCCGTGGTCGAGGGCCTCGGGCGGACCGGGCGGCTGGTCACCAGCGCGGCGGCGATCCTGATGCTCAGCTTCGTGTCCATGTCCACCTCCTCGATGACCGACCTGAAGATCCTGGCCACCGGGCTGGGCGCCGGGATCGGAGTGGACGCCGTGGTGGTGCGGTGCCTGCTGGTTCCGGCCATGGTGGCGCTGTTCGGCCAGGCCAACTGGTGGCTGCCGGCGCGGGTGGCGCGGGCGCTGCGGGTGGCCGCCCCGCCGGCGGTTACGCCAGCCGCGGCCCCGGCGGCGGTCCCGGTCCCGGCGGCAGCGGCCGACACGGCGGCCCCCGGTACTGGCGGGGAACCGGAGGCCTCGCTTGCCGGCACGCGGTAGGCGCCGCGCGGTATTCACGGCGGCGGAGGTGGCATCCAGCCCGGCTGGATGCCACCTCCGTCCGCCGGAATCTCCGTCCTCGCGGACACTGGCCGTCATCGGGTGTCGTCCCGGGCGGATATCGCCGCAAAAGACACCCAGTATCAATGACGGGCGAGACCGGTCCGCGCGCTGGAGTTATCCCGAACGGGCGGTGGCGTCTGCTGACGGGAAGAGCGGCTGGGTACGGGAGTCAGCCGCGTACGTTCGGGATAAGCGGAAAAGGGATACGACGCGGCGGGAGTCGTGCGCGGCGGCCGGCTCCGCGGGCGGCGGCGCGTTCCCCGGGGCGCGCGCGGTGACCATGCGGAACAGGCCGGCCGGCACGCGGCACTGCTCGATGAGGCATGCCTCGCCGATGCCCGCCTGAGCGAGCAGCTCAAGGGCGCGGGGCAGCAGCGACGGCTGCTCGGGCACGTTCACCAGGCCGGGTTCGCTCCGCCGCCAGCCGCGGGCCGTCAGCGTCGCCATGGCGTTCCGGTAGGAGACGTCGCTGAGCACGCCGAGCGCCCGGGCGCGGTAGAGCAGCGCCTGGATGCTCGTCCCCCAGTGTTCCTTCAGGCGCGCGAGCGTCTGCCAGGCGCTCGCGCCCATGCCGGCGGGGAGCAGGCCGCGCAGTTCGGCGGCGGGCATGAGCAGTTCGGCGGCGAACCGGTGTGCCTGGTTCTCCACGATCCGCCCGCCCGGCTCGGCGTCGGTGTGCATGACCAGGTGCCCCAGCTCGTGCGCGACGTCGAACCGCTGCCGGTAGTAGTCCCGCTTGACCGGGTTGAGCACGACGACCGGCCGCAGCCGGCTGTCGAAGGAGTACGCGTCCACCGACGCGGCCTGCGGCGGGCTGAACACGACGAGCACCCCGTGGTTCTCCAGCAGCCGGACGAGGTGGCCGGCCGGCCCGGGGCCCATCCCCCATGCCTGCCGGAGGTGCCGCGCGGCCCGTTCGGGGCCGTCGCCTTCATCGCTGTCGACGGGCACCGGGAAGCTCGGCACGTCCGGGTCCGGGTATTCCACGTGCCTTTCCAGGCTCGCCGCTATGTCCACCGCCAGCTGCCCGTAGGCGAACGCCTGGTCGCGGGCGAGCTGGGTGGTGGAGCGCAGCGACCGGAAGTGCGGCGTGGTGCTCAGCGCGGCCACGTCGTCCGGCCGCATGGCGAAGAACCCCGGATCGACCCGCAGGCACAGGGCGAGCTTCGCCACCGTGCCCGCCGTGGGCCGCTTGGCGCCGGACTCCCAGGCGGCGACGGCGGTGGGGCTCATGTCGATCCGCGCGGCGAGGTCGCTCTTGCGCAGCCCGGCCAGGTGCCTGGCCAGCGTGAGCCGGGCCCCGTCGAAGAGCGCCGCGACGTCGGCCGCCCGGTCAGTGGGCTGCGTCACTCGGCCCGCCCTCGCCGCCCAGCCCGCTCCTGCCGCCCAGGACGCTCCTGCCGCCCAGGCCGGCCTGGATGGGCCGCAGCCGCACGGGCGCGTCCGGGACCTCCGTCGGATCGACGGGCACGGGGGCGCCGCCGCCCAGGCGCCCGGTGTCGGGCAGCGGCACGGTGCGCAGGTCCTCCCGCCAGTGCCAGGCCGTCCCGCCGCCCAGGTTCAGCCGGGGGCGGCCGAACACCAGCTCAGACTCCCCGGTGCCGGGGTCCAGGCTGTGCGCGACCACGTACGTCACGAGGTCGAGCTCCCTGTCGGCGGCGAGCAGCGCCTCGCCGAGCGCCTCGCCGACGCCGCCAGGCTCCCCGCGCGGAAGGTCCTCGAACAGCGACGGCTGCCGGACACCGGGGGTGCGCTGCATGGCGACGAGCTGCTTGGTCAGGCTCCGCTGCGGCCACGGCAGCGTGCCGAGCCTGCCGAACTCGCCCGAGGCGAGCAGGAACCGCCGGTCCCGGTACGCCCAGCCGGCGCTGCCGCGCAGGTCGCACCTTCTTACCAGGCCCGGCGTGAGGCGGGGCATGGTCACCAGGTCTTGTTCGGCGAGCTCGGCGTAGAGCACGTCGAGATCGAGGCCGTCGCCGCCGCTGACGGCGTAGCGCTCACAGGCGAACACCCGGTCCAGCCGGTCGCGGAACAGCGTGAACCGCGTGTTGCCCAGCCAGGCGCTGTCGTGACCGTCGGCCTCGCAGTAGCTCTCCAGTGCCCGCCGGGTGGCCGACGCGTGCGCCCAGCGGATCCCGGCCAGAACGCCGGCGGCACCGAGCTCCGCGATGACCTCTTGCTGTTCGCCCATACCGACAAGCTACACCCCGGGCAGTAAATGGCGTGTCATCCTGAACCGTTCCGGCGTGTCTGCGCCGCCGAACGCACCGGTGCGGCGTTCTGCCCGGTGATCCAGGCGTCGATGTGCCGCCACCAGTCGTAGAGCCAGCCGACCTGGGCATCGCGGCCGGCCGCGCGCGGCACCTCGGCCGCCGGGACCCGCCACCACCGGGCGCGGACCACCATGTCGCCCGCCAGGCCCTCCCAGACGTCGCGCACGCTGACCAGCCGGTCCAGGCCGGTGTGGGCGACGAAGACCACATCAGCCGCCGGGCAGGCCGCGAGCGCCGCGAGCGCCGCGCCGGCCCGGGGAGGGAGCACATTGGGCATCGCCGCCGCTCGTTCGGCCAGGTCGCCGCGACGCTGCCGCCGCAGCCGGGCGATGGCGTGCCGCCGGCGCGACGGCGTCCAGTTGCCGCCCTCGGGGAAGATGACGAGCGCGCCCCGCCGGTCAAGGCCCGCGGCCAGCCGCCGCACCTGGGCGGTGGTCCGGCGGCGCTGGACGAACGCGTTGGGCAGCCGGTTGGCCACCACATCGAGGCTCGGATCCAGTTGCAGCGCGGCCTTCATGACGACGCGGGGACGCCGGCCGCACACGCTGAGCAGGTGGTGGACGAGCAGCAGCGAGTCACCCGGGCCTGCGTGACGGCTGAGCACGATGAGCGGGCGGCCGCCGGGCGGGCCGGGCTCGCCGGGCTGCCCGGGCGGGCCGGGTTCGCCGGGCGGGCCGGTGACGTCGACGCGCAGGCCGCAGGTGCGCTCGGCGGCGCGGTACATCAGATCGAGGAACCAGCGCATGACCCCGTAGTGGCGGCTCTGGTAGGGCTCGGTGTCCAGCCGGCCGCCGAACCCGCTCGTGAGCCACAGGCAGCCGCAGACGGTCAGCGCCGCGGTCTCGCCGAGAAACCAGGCGAGCGCGAAGCACACCAGCCGCAGCGCGCGCATCCGTCTCCTGCGGCCGCCCCGGGAGCGCCGGAACAAGGTGATCGCCGCGCTGAGGACGGCCAGCGGCGGCGCCAGCACGGCCAGCGCGGCCGCGATCGCGACGACGAGCGGCACGAGCACCAGGCGTCGCACCAGCCTGGGCGGGAGCATCGGCGCCTCCTTCGGGGAATCATCCCTCAGGCGATCATCGGCTCTCCGCCACCTGAGCGAGATAGCGCGCTGACGCCGCGTACGAGCGGTCGATGCTGGTACCTACCCCGTTTTTGTCGCGATAACGGAATTGCCGCAATCCGGGAGGAAGCCGGTCGCCTCCGGTGGGCAGCACGTGCACCCTGACATGCGGCGGAAGCAGCGACATCTCTTCGTGGAAGCGGTGCCTGCGCGCGATCTCGAACGCGACAAGCCCCACTTCCCAGGGCCGCACCGGGACGCTGAGCGGGCTCTCGATCCGGCCCGCGTGCAGCACGTAGACGGTGGTCGCGCCGAGCGCGACCGCCCGGCCCACCGGGATGGAATCCACCAGGCCGCCGTCGAAGTAATGGCCGCCGTCGATCTCCACCGGCGGCAGCAGCCCGGGCACGGCGCAGGAGGCCATCACGGCCGGTACCAGGGGGCCGCTGGTGAACCAGCGGGCCGTCGCCTGCTCGATGGAGGCGGCGACGCACTGGAACGGGATCTGGAGGTCTTCAAAGCCGGCGGCCGGGAGCTTGCCGGCGAGCAGCCTGCGCAGCGGCTCGATCGCGTGCAGGTGGGTGCCCGACCGCGCCAGGCGGACCGCGCGGCCCAGGAGCGTCTCGCTGAACACGGCCCGGAGCGACTCGCCTTGCCAGAGGCCGGCGAGCCGTCCGGCCGCCCCGTCCGGGTCAGCGGCCACGAAGGCGCCGTTGACCGCGCCGATCGAGGTCCCGACGACGAGGTCGGGCCTGACCTTGGCTTCGGCGAGCGCGCGCAGCATGCCGACCTCGTGCGCGCCGAGCAATCCCCCGCCGCCGAGCACGAACGCAGTGGTCACGTGTCTCAAGGCTAGCGCCTGCCCGCCCGGTCCCGTAGCCGCCAGGGTTACCCTGGCCTTGGAGTACCGCCAGCCACTGGGTATCACCCACGTGGGTATAGCCAACCTTGGGGTACCGCCGACTCGCCGAGGAGAACTCATGGATCATTCCCCTGGTCACGACATCGATCCGACCTTCTACCGGAGCCCGGCGGACGCGATCAGCGCGCCCCCCGAGAAGCTGGCTTACGTGGTCGCCTTCGACCGCGCCGCCCAGCGGCCGGACGCGCTCGTCGTGCTCGACACGGACCCGGCGTCGGGCCGGTACGGCCAGATCGTCGGCTGGGCCGACCTGCCGACGAGCGGCAACGAGCTGCACCACTTCGGCTGGAACGCGTGCAGCAGCGCGTTCGCGCACGCCGGGCACCACACCGACGGGCTACAGCGCAGGTACCTGCTGCTGCCCGGACTGCGGTCGTCCGACATCCACGTCTACGACACGCACCCGGACCCGGCGCAGCCCCGGCTGTTCCGGACGGTCAGCGCGGAGGAGCTGGCGGACAAGGCGGGCTACTCCCGGCCGCATACCCTCCACTGCGGCCCGGACGGGATCTTCCTGTCCTGCCTCGGCGGCGCCCACGGGGCCGACGGCCCGGGCGGCATCGCCCTGCTCGACCACGACACCTTCGACGTGCTGCGCGCCTGGGAAACCGACCGCGGCGGACAGTACCTGGCCTACGACGCGTGGTGGCACCTGAACCAGAACGTCCTGATCACCAGCGAGTGGGGCACCCCGTCGATGATCGAGGACGGGATCAACCCAGAGCTGCTGCTCGGCAACAAGTACGGGCACCAGCTGCACTTCTGGGACCTGGCGGCAGGCAAGCACGTACAGACGGTCGACCTCGGCGCGCAGCACCAGATGGTGCTGGAGCTCCGGCCGTCCCACGATCCCGAGCAAACCTGGGGTTTCGTCGGCGTGGTGGTGAGCACCGAGGACCTTTCGGCCTCGGTGTGGCGGTGGAGCCGGTCGGATGACGGCACCTGGCGTGCGGACAAGGTGATCACCATCCCGGCCGAGCCCGCCTCCCCGGATGACCTGCCGCCCGCGCTCAAGCCGTTCGCCGCGGTGCCGCCGCTGGTCACCGACATCAACCTGTCCGTGGACGACAAGTTCCTCTACGTCTCCTGCTGGGGCACCGGTGAGCTCAAGCAGTACGACGTCAGCGACCCCGCGCACCCTGTCGAGACCGGCTCGGTGCGGCTGGGCGGCATCGCCGGCCGCGCCGCTCATCCGGCCGCGCCCGGTCTGCCGCTGGCGGGGGGCCCGCAGATGGTGGAGGTCAGCCGGGACGGATCGCGTATCTACCTCACGAACTCGCTGTACGGGTCGTGGGATGACCAGTTCTACCCGGACGGCGTGGGCGCATGGTTCGCCAAGATCGACACCGATCCCGCCGCGGGCGGCGGGCTGCGCATCGACGAGAAGTTCTTCCCGCACGGGGACGACTTCCGCGGCCTGCGCGTGCACCAGGTCCGGCTGCAGGGCGGCGACTCGTCGTCGGATTCCTACTGTTACCGGTCGTAGCCGCCAGAGTTCAGGCGGCTCTCGTGTCACAGGCTTGCGGCACGGCCGCGGCCATGGGACCGGCGGACGCCGTGGAGCGGATCAGCCGGCCGCCGGGCAGGACATGGGGCAAACGCCCAACACCTCGATGCGGATCCCGGCCGCACGCCGGGACGCCGCAGCCCCGGCGGTCGGGGAACCGGCGTGGCGCCATCCACCACCGCGCTGACGTCCGCCGCGCGGCGAGCCGCGCTCGGGGCGGCCGTCATGCAGGCCGTCCTGGACGGCCGTCAGGAACGGCACCCCGCCGCGCGGCCTGACCTCGGCGACATCGCGATCGCGGCGGCCGAACTCGACGGGCACCCTCTGGCGGCCGGGCCAGGGCGTATCCGGCAGGACGCGCAGGCTGGCGACCGCGATCGGGCGCTGGAGATGATAACGGACGCCGAGCGCGCCGTGACCCGGCTTGAGCAGGGCTCCGCCCCGGGACAACGGCCGTTCATCGTAACGCCGGCACATGTCGCCTTGTACCGGATCGGCGTGCACTGGTCGCTAGGCGACGCTGGTGCCGCGGTCACTATCGGCCGGCGCCTTCATCCCGGTCAATTGCCGACGCCGGAACGACGCGCCCGTCTATTCACTGATCTCGCCCGTGCCTGGTGGCAATGGAATAAACCTGAGCAGACAGCCCGTGCCCCGATGCTGGCCTGTCAGTACGCGCCCGCCGAAGTCCGCGATCGGCCTTCCATCCGCGATATCGTTACCCAGCTCGCTCACCGGTACCCCGGCACAGCAGGCGTGCGGAGGCTTGTCGCGACGGTAAGAAGCAGCCCCGTGCGGTAGCGGACGCCCGTTCACGGGTGAACCGGCGGCCTGACGCCGGCTCGTGAGCCTTGAGAGTCAGCCCCGTCCGTTCGGGATGACGAGAACGGGAAGCGGTGGACAGCCAGGGGGTAGCGCCGGCCATGTTTCGCTCCCATGGTCGAATGCCAGGCCGGGAGCTGGCACCTTACCCTTGATCGACTCCAGCAACCGAGTCACACTGAGTAACGTGCCGGCTACTCAGGAATTGGAGCGCGCGCTGCGGGGAGCCTCGCTGCGCGTGACCGGTCCCCGGGTGGCGGTACTGCGGGCGGTGCACGATCACCCGCACGCCGGCACGGATTCGATCATCGGCATCGTCCGTGAGCGCCTCGGCGTGGCGGTGTCCCTCCAGGCCGTCTATGACGTGCTGCGAGCGCTGACGGCCGCGGGTCTGGTGCGGCGCATCCAGCCGGCGGGATCCGTGGCGCGCTACGAGGCGCGGGTCGGGGACAACCACCACCATGTCGTGTGCCGGTCGTGCGGCGCCATCGCCGATGTCGACTGCGCGGCCGGCTACACCCCCTGCCTGACGGCCGCCGGCAACTCGGGCTACGAGATCGACGAAGCCGAGGTCATCTACTGGGGCCTGTGCCCGGAGTGTGCCGCGGCGGCGTTCCCGGACAAGAGCGACGAGCCAGGACGAACGACAAGACAGGAGAACCGACGTGTCTGACCACGCCAGCGAGAGCGAGAACCCAGTAATCCCCTCCCCGGCCCCCGCCCCGCACCGGCCCATGACGAACCGGGACTGGTGGCCGAATCAGCCGAACGTGCAGGTTCTCGACCAGCCCTCGCCCCGGTCCGATCCGATGGGCGAGGGCTTCAGCTACCGGGAGGAGTTCAAGACCCTCGACGTCGAGGCGCTGAAGCGGGACATCTTCGAGCTGATGACGACATCGCAGGACTGGTGGCCGGCCGACTACGGCCACTACGGGCCGCTTTTCATCCGGATGAGCTGGCACGCCGCGGGCACGTACCGCATCCACGATGGCCGGGGCGGCGGCGGTCAGGGTGCGCAGCGCTTCGCCCCGCTCAACAGCTGGCCCGACAACGCGAGCCTGGACAAGGCCCGGCGGCTGCTCTGGCCGGTCAAGCAGAAGTACGGCCGGAAGATCTCCTGGGCCGACCTGATCATCTTCGCCGGCAACTGCGCCTATGAGTCGATGGGGTTCAAGACGTTCGGCTTCGGCTTCGGGCGGGAGGACATCTGGGAGCCCGAGGAGATCTTCTGGGGGCCGGAGGACACCTGGCTCGGCGACGAGCGCTACAGCGGCGACCGGGAACTCGCCGAGCCGCTTGCCGCGGTCCAGATGGGCCTCATCTACGTCAACCCAGAGGGGCCCAACGGCAACCCGGACCCGCTGGCCGCCGCCCGGGACATCCGTGAGTCGTTCCGCCGGATGGCGATGAACGACGAGGAGACGCTCGCGCTTATCGTCGGCGGCCACACGGTCGGCAAGACGCATGGCGCGGTCGATCCAAGGTACATCGGACCGGAGCCCGAGGCGGCGCCGATCGAGCAGCAGGGCCTCGGCTGGAAGAACACCTTCGGCACCGGCAACGGTCCGTACACGCTCACCGGCGGGCCGGAGGGCCCGTGGACCAATAACCCGACGCGGTGGGACAACGGGTTCCTGGACAACCTGTTCGGCTACGACTGGGAGCCGACGAAGAGCCCGGCCGGCGCCTGGCAGTGGAAGCCGAAGAACCCCCGGGCGCAGGGCACGGTGCCCGACGCGCACGACCCGTCCAGGCGCGTCGCGCCGATGATGCTGACGACGGACATCGCGCTGAAGGTAGACCCGATCTACGGACCGATCGCGAAGCGCTTCCACGAGAACCCGGACCAGCTCGCGGACGCGTTCGCCAAGGCGTGGTACAAGCTGCTGCACCGCGACATGGGCCCGGTCTCGCGCTATCTCGGCCCGTGGGTTCCAGAACCCCAGCTGTGGCAGGACCCGGTTCCCCCGGTCGATCACGAACTGATCGCGGATGAGGACATCGCCGCCCTCAAGGGCAGGATCCTCGCATCGGGACTGTCCATCTCCCGGCTGGTCTCCACCGCCTGGGCGGCGGCGGCGAGCTTCCGCGGCACCGACAAGCGCGGCGGGGCCAACGGGGCGCGGATCCGCCTCGATCCGCAGCGGAACTGGGAGGCCAGCGAGCCGGCCGAGCTGGCCAAGGTGCTGCCGGTCCTCGGGCAGATCCAGCAGGACTTCAACCGGGCGCAGTCCGGCGGGAAGGGCGGGAAGGGCGGGAAGCAGGTCTCGCTCGCCGACCTGATCGTCCTGGGCGGCTGCGCGGCCGTCGAGCGGGCGGCGGAGAACGCCGGCTTCGACGTCACGGTCCCGTTCGCGCCGGGGCGCACGGACGCCTCGCAGGAGCAGACCGACGTGGAGGCTTTCGCCGTGCTGGAGCCGAAGGCGGACGGGTTCCGCAACTACCTCAGGGCGGGGCAGAAGCTGCCGCCGGAGAGCCTGCTGGTGGACCGGGCCAACATGCTGACGCTGACCGCTCCCGAGATGACGGTCCTCGTCGGCGGCATGCGGGCGCTGAACGCCAACGTCGGGGGATCACAGCACGGCGTCTTCACCAGCCGGCCCGGGACGCTGACCAACGACTTCTTCGTGAACCTGTGCGACATGGGCAACGAGTGGAAGGCGTCGGCCTCGGCCGAGAACGTATACGAGATCCGGGATCGCGCCACGGGCGAGGTCAAGTGGACGGCCACCGCCGCCGATCTCGTCTTCGGCTCCAACTCCCGGCTCCGTGCGATTTCGGAGGTCTACGCCTGCGCCGACGGATGCGAGAAGTTCGTGCGCGACTTCGTGGCCGCGTGGAACAAGGTCATGAACCTCGACCGGTTCGACCTCGCCTGATCCCGATGTCCGGGCCGGCCGGCGAGCGGCCGGCCCGGACACCCTCAGCCGGGTGGCCGGTTCCAGCCGAGCGGGTTCCAGCCGAGCTAGGTAGACAGCGGGGGCAGCACCGGGCCTGGAACGGATCCGGCGTTCGGCGGGCGGGGAAGAACCGGGCGGGGAAGAACAGGGGCGGCGGGGAGTCAGGGGCTTACGTTCGGGGGAATGGGGGGCAGGAGCGGGACGGGCGGGACCCGGGCGCCTAACCCAGCCGCTATCGTCGGGTGGGATGGCAGACGTATTCAGTGTCCGAGTCAAGGTCCGCGGGTACGAGCTTGACACGCAGGGACACCTGAACTGGGCCGAGTACCTGCACTATGCCGAGCACGCGCGGTGGGAGTGCCTGGCGGCGGCCGGGGTCACGCAGGAGGGCCTGCTCGCGACCGGGTTCGGGCCGGTGGTGATCGACGTGTCCGTGCGGTTCAAGCGCGAGCTGCGCGGCGGGGACGAAGTGGACGTGAGCTGCGCGTTCGTTTTCGACGGCGGCCCGACGTACCGCATCGTGCAGGACTTCAGGCGGCCGGACGGGCAGCTGGCCGCGGCGCTGACCAGCACGACCGGGCTGCTCGACCTGCGCGAGCGCAAGCTACACCGCAACCCCGGAAAGCACTTCCGGGAACTGGCTGCCAATCCGGCGCTCCTCGGCCTGGACTAGCGCGCGCGACTGCGGCGCGCCCGCGGGCGCGGGCGCTCCCGCGGGCGCGGGGTCCGCGCCGCGCCCGGCCGCCTGCCCCGGCGCGGACACGGATCTCCTGAGATTTGGTAACTCTCGCGCATCGACTGACGACTCAGCGTAGTCTGAGCGCGATGGCGCCGAAGGGTCGCGGCGCCCTGGGGGTGTGCTGTGTCAATGGACGTGGCGCGGATCGTCCGGTTCTGGCAGGCGGCGGAGACGTTCAACCCGCGCCCGCTGCCGCAACCCGACGTCCGGGAGCACGTGGCCGACGTCCGGCCCGGCGAGCCGATGCCGTGGGAGCCGGGCTCGCGGCTGGCGGCACGGCCGCCGGCGCCGGGCAAACAGTGGCGGCATCAGGTGTTCGGCGGGATCTTCCAGCTGTGCCGGGTCCGGGAGGCGCTCGTGGCGCTGTACGGCGACGACGATCCCGGGCACGGTGATCCCGGGCACGGTGATCCCGGGCACGGTCCGGCACGCGGGGAGTCGGCGCTGTTCGCCTGCACCGTCGGCGCGGACGGCACGCTCGCCGCCGAGCCGGCCTATTCCGGGTGCGCCTGGGCGCTCGGCCGGGCGGCGGCGGGCGGCGGCGACCCGGGGGCATGGCTGAGCAGGTCCGCGACGACCGCTCCGCTCCTGAACCCGCCGGACGGGCCGCTGACCGGCGCGGACCTGCGGCGCTACGCCGCCGAACTGGCCGGGCTCTTCGGCGTCGCCACGCTATTGCAGCCCGGGGACCACCTGCGGGTGCGCAGCTTCCAGGTGCCGGCCGGGGAAAGCGCCGACGGGCTGTCCGGTGACCCGCTCGGCGCCAGGTTCGCGGCTGACCTCAGCCTGGTGGCGGACGCGCTGCGCGGGACAGGCGGCGCCCCCGGCCCCGCGCTCGCCGCCTTCGCGGGAGGCGGAACCGGCAGGGTAGGCCGGGCTGACACCGGCAGGGTAGGCCGGGTTGACGTGCGCCGCAGGCCGCTCCTCGTCCGGGACGGATGCACCCCGGACCGGATCCCGCTGGGCCGTTGGGTGTCGGACAGGCCGCTCGTGCTCAGCGAGCAGTTCGCGGTCAACGAGATCATGGCGGGGCCCGGCGAGTCCGGCGGCCTGTTCGCGGTGCACACGCCGCCGGGCACCAGCGCCGCGGCGGTGTTCAGCGACCTGGTCGCTGCGGTCGTCGTCGATCGCGCCCGCCGCCTGGCGGACCTGCCGGATACCCGCGCCGCGTTCGGCGGCTCGCACGCCTGGCGGGGACACACCGTCAGGGCGCCCGCCGCGGCGCTCACGGGTTCCGAGATCGTGCTGGCATGGCCGGACGAGGTCCCCGGCGCCGGGCTCGCCGGCGCCGGGGCGCGGTGGCGGGACCGCGCCCGGCAGGCCGACTACTTCGCCTCGACGGCGCAGCTAGCCTGTGGCGACGGCGCGTGGGCGCTGCTGGCCGCGCCGCTCGGCGACCGCGCCGGGGTCCGCGGGTTCACCGAGCGGTTCTGGCACGGCACGCTGCACGGCGCGGAGGCGCTGTTCTCCGCGGGCGAGAGCATGCCCGCC
Source organism: Trebonia sp. (assembly GCA_035294225.1). Taxonomy (GTDB): domain Bacteria; phylum Actinomycetota; class Actinomycetes; order Streptosporangiales; family Streptosporangiaceae; genus Trebonia. Next base: position 14,372 of record DATGLH010000045.1, on the reverse strand, counting down.
GCGCTACGACGGCTGCGGGAGGCGGCGGTCGGCTGGCCGGCCGCCGTCGGAAGCTTCCGCGCGGCGCTGGCGAAGGTCTCCGCCCTTTCTTCCGAACGGGCGGTGGCGGCTGCCGCGCTCACCCGCCTTTCCCGGCTGGAGCACGACCTCAAAGAGGCGGCGAGCGCACTGGAGGCCAAGCGGAACCGCTGCGCGGAGCTCGCCGGGCGCGAGCCGGCGGTCGCCGCTGCCGTGGCGGCGGCCGGGGAACGGCGGCGGGCGGCACTCGCGGCCCTGGCGGCACTGGCGGCACGCCGCCCCCGGCCAGGCTCTGGCCTGCGCCTGGGACCGTCGGCGGCGCTGCGCGCGAGCCGGGAGTGGTACGCGTCGCGCGCCGCGCTCCGCGTCGGGGCCGCGGAGGCGGAGCGGCAGCACGAGGCGGCGCTGGGAAACGCGGCGGCACTGCGGGCGAGCCTGACCGCTGCCCGGCGAGCGGTCGCCGAAGCCTCCGACGATGTTGACCGGCTCACCGCGGAGATGGCGCCCCTGGAGGCAACGGTCGCGCGGGCGCGGCTGCGCTGGGGAGACCACCTGCCGGGCGGCACGTCATACGACGAGACCGAGGACGCGGCCCTGACCGAGCGGCGGGAGCTGTCCGTCCCCTGGGGGGACGAGGAGTACGCCGCGGCGCGCGCCGAACTCTTCCTGGCCGCCCTCACCCTGCACAAGGCGCTGATCGCCGCCGAGGCGGAGACGTTCGAGGCGAACTTCCGCGCGCTGCTTGACCTGCTGTCCGCGGAGGGGACGCCGCCCGCCCCGGCCGCGCTGGCCGCCTGGCAGTCGTTCTTCCTGGTGGTGCCGGTGGTACAGGCCACGTTCGGGGGGATCGGGACGTTGTTCGCCGGACTGGGCCGCGGGTCGCTCGGCTGGCTGCTCGCCGAGCACGCCGGGCATGCCCCGCCTCAGCACCTGGCCGGGGCGCTGTGGCGGGCCGACCGCGCCGTGCTCGCCGGCGACTCGCTGCGGGCCGCTCCGGCCGGCACGCTGCCGTGGGCCGGGCAGCGGGCGGTGGCCCGGGCGCTCGGCGTCGGCGCGGAATGGGAACCGGGGCGCGTCAGCGCGCAGCGGGCCGCGGACCGGGCCGCGCGGTACGGCACCTGGCTGCCCTGGCCACTGTCCGGGCCGCCATCCGGATCGCCGTCCGGATCGCCGTCCGGGCCGCCGGAGGGCTGCGCGCCTGCGGGGACGGGCTGGCTGTGGGTGGGCATGCCGCTGCATGCGCGGGAGAGCGCGGACGGCGAGGCGCTCGCGGGAAGCGATGCCTGGGTACAGCGTGTGCTCCAGCGCCAGGGGGTGCCCCGGCCGAAGCGCCGCTCTGCCTAGACCGGAATCGGCTCGATGTGAACTCCGGCGGCGCGTGCCAGGTCCAGCAGGTCGCCGGGGTCAGAACTAGAAGTGAGGATGTCGCCCCCGTCTCGGGCGAGGCCGGCTAGGGATGCGCCGATGGCGTCCGAGCTTCCTGTCTGGGCCAGCGGCATCCCCGCCCATTTCCCAGCCGGTCATCGACCGGAGTGACCTCCGTGCCCCCGAGCAGCCGAGCGACCCGGACCTGCTTGCCGCGGCCACCACGCCAGACCTGAACGGCGACCCCGCCGTTGGTGAGCGGAGTGCGCCCGAGCCGGCGCTCAACCTTGACGCGCGTGAGAACCCCGCGGTCCCTGCGCTCCGCGGCGAGAAACGCCCCGGCGTCCAGGACCGGCGTTATGCGCCCGGTTCCTGGGCGTGGACATCGGCGAGCTGCAATCGGTGGTAATGCCGGCGTCCAGGACCGGCATTATGCGCCCCGGTTCCTTGGCATCGGCCGTGCCGTTGCGCACTACTTTGCCGCCACGAACGACAACCGCGCGCTCCCGCATCGACCGGACGGCGGCGTCCGTCTCTTCTCCGGTGATCACGCCATGTCCTGCTCTTCTCCGGTGATCACGCCATGTCCTGCCTCATATGCGGCGATGATCTGGTCAAGCGCTCGAAGCCGACGGTCATGGTCCGCTTTCAGGCGCAGTGCGTCGTCCACCCAGGCGCTGACAGTCTCAGCCTCGCCGGCAGCGACGGCCGCCTAGGCCGCCGCGATGAGATCCGCGTCGATGGTCACGGGCAAGCGGCTCTTAGCGGTCGTACATACAGCGTACGTACATACCACTCCTATGGTCCTATGGCATAGATATCTGGAGTGGGGGCAGCGTAACGCCGGGTTCTGACAACCGGGCGGTCAGCCGCCGGGCCCGCCGGGCCCTTGGCGGGGCCGGCGGGCCCGGCGGCGCATGACCGTCAGGGGATGGGGGTGGCGCCCCGGCGCACGACCGTGATCGTGCCGGCGCTTTCGGGGTGGGCGCTGCCCGGCGCGTAGTCGTAGACGGTGTGGGTCTTGAAGTTCATCACGAACACGTCCACGATCGCGTAACTGCTCGGATCGAGCCAGGTGATGTAAAGCTCGTGGTGGCCGATCGGGATGGCCACGTAGTCCTCGGGCGGGAACTTCGTGCCGACGTACGGCCCGGCGATCGGGACGCCCTGCACCGTGGAATCCTTGTAGGTCTGCTGGAACGTGTTCCCGGTGTTGCGGCCGAGGCTGTAGTCGGCGTTGATCACGTAACCGTTGAGGTCGAAGCGGTTCAGGCTCAGCTTGGGGTGGTGACGCCAGGCGGGCGCCGCGTGCGCCGCCGCACGGGCCGGCTTCGGGCTCGCCGAGGCGGACGTGGTCACCGCGGCGGCGATCCCTGCCGAGACAAGCACCACCGCCAGCGCGGCCGCGAGCATCCGGAGTCGCTTCATTGCGAACATGGGCCCCTCCTCCATGAGGAAATGTCGCCCGCATCGTAAGCCGTGTGACAACAGCGAACAACGCGCGGGAAGGGGCTGATTACCCGTCACGCGTCTCGCCCTAATCGGAACTGATAAGTTTTGTCGGCAACTCCAGTCCTAGCCGGACTTCGGCGCGCGCCGCCGCCGCCGACGTGCCAAATTTTGCGCGCTAGTGATCACTATCAGGGAATGCCTGGCGTTTCCACCGTTACAGCACAAAGCTGTTTAGCTTAGCCTTGACCTTTCGCGCCGGTGACGTGGTGGCATGAGGTATTGGCTGGCGGGTGACTTTCTGTGCCTGGCTGCCCGGCTGTCGCGCCGGGCGGGGTTCCACGGGCCCTGGGGTTACTCCTTCCTGGTCGCTGGGATGATCCCGGCTGGTCATCCAGGCGGGAGAGGCTGGTCATCCAGCTTGATGAGGGATTTTCAGGGCCGCGGGGCTGGGCACGGCAGGCCCCCGGCTCCGGGACGGGCGCGGCAGGCCGCCGGCTCCCGGGACGGGCACGGCCGGGGCGTAAGCGGCCCCCCGTGACGCCAGGGAACCTGACCGGAAGAAGCTGACCGGGAATGCCCGCTTCCGCGCCCGCGCGATCCTCCCCGGACCTGCCGCTGAACGGCAAGGCGCCGTAGGCACGGAAACACCGGAGTTCCGGCGGCGAAGGCGGGTTACGGGGTGAGGCCGAGGATCTCGATGGCCCGTTCCCGCATTTCCACCTTGCGGACCTTGCCGGTGACGGTCATCGGGAACTCGTCGGTGATGTGCACATACCGGGGGATCTTGTAATGCGCGAGCTTGCCCTGGCAGAACTCGCGCAGCGCCTCGGCGGTCAGCGGGGCGGCGCCGGGGCGCATCCTGATCCAGGCCATGAGCTCTTCGCCGTACACGGCGTCCGGCACGCCGATCACCTGGGCATCCAGGATGTCGGGGTGGGTGTAGAGGAACTCCTCGACCTCGCGCGGGTAGATGTTCTCCCCGCCGCGGATCACCATGTCCTTGATCCGGCCGGTGATCGACAGGTAGCCGTCGTCGTCCATCACCGCCAGGTCGCCGGTGTGCATCCAGCGGGCGGCGTCGACGACCTCGGCCGTCTTGTCCGGCTCCCGCCAGTAGCCGAGCATCACCGAGTAGCCGCGGGTGCACAGCTCGCCGGGAGTGCCGCGCGGGACGGTCAGGCCCGTCTGGGGGTCGATCACCTTGATCTCGATGTGCGGGCAGGCCCGGCCCACGGTCGCCACCCGGCGCTCGACCGAGTCGTCCACCCGGGTCTGGGTGGACACCGGCGAGGTCTCCGTCATGCCGTAGCAGATCGACACCTCCGTCATGCCCATCCGGTCGATGACCTGCTTCATCACCTCCACCGGGCACGGCGAGCCGGCCATGATCCCGGTGCGCAGGCTGGACAGGTCGAAGCGGTCGAAGCCGGGCGCCGCGAGCTCGGCGATGAACATCGTGGGGACCCCGTAGAGGGACGTGCAGCGCTCGGCCTGGACCGCCTCCAGCGTGGCGACCGGGTCGAACACCGGCGCCGGGATCACCATCGCCGCGCCATGGCTGGTCGCCGCCAGGTTCCCCATCACCATGCCGAAGCAGTGGTAGAAGGGAACCGGGATGCAGATCTTGTCCTCGTGGGTGTAGTTGCACAGCTCGCCGACGAAGAACCCGTTGTTCAAGATGTTGTGGTGGGACAGCGTGGCACCCTTCGGGAACCCGGTGGTCCCCGAGGTGTACTGAATGTTGATCGGGTCGTCGGCGCTCAGCTCGATCGCGTCGAGCGCGCCGCGGTCGGCGGCGCGGCCGGCCTCGAGGAGCGACGTCCACTCCGCGGAGCCGAGCAGCACGACCTGCTCGAGCCCGGCACAGCGCGGCCGGACCTCGGCGATCATCGCGGCGTAGTCGGAGGTCTTCAGCCGCTGTGCCGCGATCAGCAGCTTCGTGCCCGACTGGTTCAGCACGAACTCGAGCTCGCTGGTCCGGTAGGCGGGGTTGATGTTCACCAGGATCGCGCCGATCTTCGCGGTAGCATACTGGGTATATGTCCACTCCGCGCAGTTCGGCGCCCAGATGCCGACGCGGTCCCCCTTGGCGATCCCGGCAGCCAGCAGGCCGAGGGCGAGCGCGTCCACTTCGGCGGCGAGTTGGGCGTAGGTCAGCCGCCGCCCGGCCGGAACGTCGACGAGGGCTATCCGGTCGCCGAAGCGGCGCACCGTCCGGTCCAGGTTCTCGCCGATCGTATCACCGAGCAGTGGCACGTCTGAGGTCGCCGACGTGTAGCTCTTCTCAGCCATATGACCTGCTCCCCTCACCGTTGAGGCTGCTGGCTACCAGCATGGCCTCCGCCTTGGGGGTAAGACAAGGCGGGGCGCAGTCGCCACCTTCCGTTCCGGATAGAAGGGTTTTGACCCATGGAGTTCGGCGTGGCCATCTTTCCCACGCATGACGCGATCGCTCCGGCTGACGTCGCGCGGCTGGCGGAGGAGCGCGGGCACGAGTCGCTGTTCTTCCCCGAGCACACGCATATACCGGCGAGCCGGACGACGCCGCACCCCAGCGGGCGCCCGCTGCCGCGCAAGTACGCGCACACGTTCGACCTGTTCGTGGCGGTGACCGCGGCGCTGTCCGCCACGTCCCGGCTGCGGGTGGGCTCCGGCGTGTGCCTGGTGATCGAGCGCGATCCGATCATCACCGCCAAGGAGGTCGCTTCGGTGGACTTCCTGTCCGGCGGGCGGTTCGAGTTCGGCGTCGGCGCCGGGTGGAACCGGGAGGAGATGGCCAACCACGGCACCGACCCGCGGGTCCGGATGGCGGTCATGCGGGAACGCGTGGAAGCGATGAAGGCGATCTGGGCGTCCGACGAGGCGAGCTACGCGGGCACGCACGTCTCGTTCGACCGGATCTGGTCATGGCCCAAGCCCGCGCAGCGGCCGCACCCGCCGGTGCTCGTCGGCGGCAACGGGCCCGGTGTGCTCGACCGGGTGCTCGCGTTCGGCGACGCGTGGTTCCCGAATTTCGCGCCGTCGGGGATCCTGGAGCGGGCGAAGGAACTGCAAGCCCGGGCGGAACGGCCAGCGGGGCTCATGGTGATGGGCGTGCCGGCCGATCCCCGGGTGCTCGAGGCCTACGCGGAGGCCGGGTTCTCCCGGGCGGTGCACTGGCTGCCGTCGGCGCCGCGCGGGCCGGTGGAACGGGCACTCGACGCGTTCGAGGCCGCGGTGGCGGAGTTCACCGGGGGCTGAATTCCGCTCAGGTGCCGGGCGGCGGGGGCTGCCGCGCAGCCGGGAGCCCCCGCCGCATGCGGCCGAACCTGCCCAGCGCAGGGTCCCCGCTGAAGCGCCAGAGGGCGAACGGGCCCTCCCCCGCATACGGCGGCGCTGGCTCGCGGGCCGGCAGATGCTCCGGGCATTCCGCGCCTGTCGCTGACAGCCTCTGTCTGAAGTGACGCCTGAGAGAAGTCATCCGATGAAAGGATTCACCGGGTGAGCGCTGAGATCACTGAACCCCTGGCGGCCACGGGGTAATCCCGAGCGTTCGCGGTTCCCGGGCGGCGACCGGCGGAGCGGCGACCGGCGGAGCGGCGACCGGCGGAGCAGCCCTGCCGCGGCGGTGCCCCAGGCCAGGACGAGGATTCCGTACAGGCCGAGCGGCGCGGCGGCCGCCGGGCCGAACGCCGCCGTGGCCAGTCCCGCCGCGATCGCGAAGTCCCGCATGGACGTGGTCAGCAGCAGGGCGGTAGCCGCCGCCGCCCGGGTCCGCGCCCCCAGCAGCCGGCCGACCAGGGCCGAACACAGCAGGAAGACGGCCAGCGCGCCCGCGACGACCGCATAGCCGGCGGACAGGTGCACTTCGGCCGCGATGAGGGCGACCAGCGCGGCGACGGCGCACAGGGCGGTCACCGCGGCGGCCCGTTCGGCGCGAGCCGTCGACAGCGCGCCCGCGGTGAGCGGCACCCGCGTGCGCGCCGCGATGCCGGCCGCGAGCGGCAGCGCGACCACCAGGGCGAGACTGACGATGATGCCGCCGGGAGAGAACCCGGCGTGCCCGGCCTCGGCCCGCAGGATCGGCCCGGCGGCCAGCACCGCCGCCGCCGCGGAGCCGATCAGCACGCCCGCGGAAAGGGCGGCCTCGCCGCCTGCCATCGCGGTCGTGGCGACGGAGGCGATCTCGCACGGCGCCAGGCCGACGGTCATCACCCCGTCTCGCAACGGCCCCGCGGCCACCATCCGGGAAACCACCCAGGACAGGGCCGGCAGCACCGTGATCCCCGCGGCCAGCGCGGCGAGCAGCGAGCGCCACGCCGAGGCCGCCGCGCGCAGCGCCGCGGGCTCGATGGTGACCGCGGTGGCGAACGTCAGCACCGCGAGCAGGACGTTGATGCCCTGCCGGGCGGCGAGCCAGGCGAGTGGCCGCTGCGCGGTCAGCCCGAGGACCGCCGCGGCCAGCACCGCGGCGAGTTCGGGATAACCGGCGAGGAGCGCCCGCATCCGTGTCACATCCACGATGATGCCAGCGGGCGGCCGCGCTTGTGGGCCGTGCTCGGGCGTGTCAAGGCGCGTGTCAAGGCGGATGAATGCGGCATCGAGCCGGTCATAGGCGGCTGCCTGTCGCATTCACGCGTACTGCTCCGTCCTGGGCTGCTTTACGCGGTTTCGTCCTGGGCTGCCTCATGCGGTGCCGGGAGGTCCGGTGCTGACCAGGGCCGCGAAGAGGCGGTCCAGGTCGGCGGCGGGGTTGGTGGTGATGCCGCCGTGCACCGGACCGGGCTGGACGATGCCCGAGCGGGGAGCGGTCAGCCAGCGGAACCGCTCTCCCAGGGGCCGCTCGGCGAGCGGCCCCTGGGTGCAGGCGCGTTCGAGCGCGGTCAGGGCTGCGCGGACGGCTCCCAGGTCCGCGTGCGGGTCGAGGGCGCGCAGCCGCGCCTCGTCCAGCCCGATCTTCGCCGCCAGGTAGCGGTAGGGCTTGGAGTAGACGATCACGCCGGCGTTGATCGCCTCACCGCGCTCCACCCGCGGCACGACGCGGATCAGCGCGTACTCGAAGACCTCGGGCGCGGTTGGGCCGGAAGCGCGGGGTGCGGTCATGTCCTGATCGCCTCCGGCACCAGCGGGGCACGGCGCAGCAGGTGCTCGACGTAGGCGTCCGCGCCGCGCTCGCCGTACCATTCCGGCGGGACGTCGGCGGTCACCTCGGTGAGCACGGCCTCGGTAACGAGCGGGGCGAGCTTGGCGTGCGCCTCCCCGAGCATCGTCGCGCGGCCGCGGAGCACGTGCTGGCGCGCGTCGAAGGGCCTGGCCGGGTCGGCCTGCCTGGTCCAGTCGTGGTGGAAGTACAGCGCCGCGCCGTGGTCGATCAGCCAGATGTCGCCATGCCAGACGAGCAGGTTCGGGTTCCGCCAGGTGCGGTCCACGTTCTGGATCAGCGCGTCGAACCAGAGCAGCTCGCTGGCGAACCCCTCGGCGGCGCTCCAGCCGAGCGGGTCGAACCCGGCCGAGCCGGGCAGGAAGTCAACGGCCAGGTTCAGGCCCTCGCTCGCGCGCAGCAGGTCCTGGATCTCCTGGTCCGGCTCGCTCGCCGCGATCCTCGGGTCCAGCCAGGCGAGCGCGAGCTCAGGGACGCGCAGGCCGAGGCGGCGGGCCAGCTGCCCGGCGATGATCTCTGCGACGAGCGCGAGCGGACCATGGCCCGCGCCGCGGAACTTCAGCACGTAGGTGCCGAGGTTGTCCGCCTCCACGAGGCCGGGCAGGCTGCCTCCCTCGCGCAGCGGGGTCACGTAGCTGGTGACCGTGACACGTTCGAGCACGCGCGACAGGCTACCGGTCCCCGACAATGGTGAGCATGACGGCCGCGGAGCTTCCGGTGCGCCTGGCGGGCCGGGTGATCGTGCTCGACCCCGGTGACCGGGTGCTGCTGTTCCGGTATGACGATCCGGCGCCGAACGGGCGGCACTGGGCGACGCCGGGCGGCGGCCTGGAAGCGGGCGAGGACTACTACGCGGGCGCGGTCAGGGAGCTTTCCGAGGAGACCGGGTGGCACGACGTCCCGGTAGACCGCCGTGCGGTCTGCCACCGGGAGGTGACGATGCGCGCGGGCGGCCCGGCCGGCCCGATAGTCCGCCAGCACGAGCGGTTCTTCGTGGCGCGCGTCGCGACGGAGCGCCGCGCGCTCGGCGAGGTGGCGGCGATGCACATGTCGGACGGCATCGTCGCCGCCCGCTGGTGGACGATGGCCGAGCTGGAGTCCACCGACGAGGCCGTGTGGCCCGCGGAGCTCGCGGACCTCATCAGGAAGGTGACGAGCTAGGCCGCCGCTTCGCCCACTTCAGGCGGGTGGTGGTTGGATGCGCACTTTAGGGTGACATCACCTCAAAGGACACGGCTAGCCGGGTAGAGCCGACAGCCGGCGCCGGGTAGCCGAATCGCTTGCAGAACCGCTTGCCGAACGCGACAGGTCGCGGGCGACCGCCGGCGAGCCGCACCTCGCGCATGCGGGCCCTACTCGGACGCGCCTGGCGCATGCGGGCTCCTGCCTCCGGTTCCTGGCCGTGATCGGCGGCGACGGCGTGGCCGTTAGGCGGCCACCGTGATCGGCGGCGACGGCGTGGCGTTAGGCGGCCAGGCCGTCCGGACGCGTCAGAGCGGCACCTGAACCGGATACCAGCCCGTGTCCGCGCCCGGATGCGGCTGGAAGTCGTAGCGCAGCCCGTCCGCCGCCAGCCCGGCCAGGGTCACCGAGGTGGTCCCCCAGAGCCGCCCGCCCGGCAGTTCGCGGCGGACGATGATCGCGCGCGGATCGCCGAGGTCGAGGCCGTCACCGGCCGCGAGCGTCAGCCACTCGCCCCAGGCACGCTCGGGCGGCAGCCCGGGCTCGCCGGACGGGCGGGCGGCCTCGAACTTCGGCCCGAAGTACGCGGCCTTCGCGTCGGTGACGCGGCCGGCGGGATACGCGTGACCGGCATTGGTCAGCACGTGCGTGCCGGGGGCGAGCTCGCGGACCGCCGGGCGCTCGCCGTCCCAGCTGAGCAGCCACACCGACCCGGCGTCGGCGCAGACCAGGTGGAACGGATCGTAGGCCGCCAGGGCGCCGGCGTCGTCCGCGAGCTCCTTCAGTGCCCCGGGGCCGTCGGCGGCGGCGCGCAGCGGCAGCTCACCCCTGGTGCGACGGCAGGCGGGATCGGCGAGGATGCCGCGGCCGTTCAGCAGGCAGGAGACACGGGGCGCGTCGCTTTCCTGCTGGCGCGAACTAGCCGGCGGCCGGACGGCCAGCCAGGTGCCGCCGGCCTGCTGGTCGATCCCGCCGATCAGCGGTGAGCCCGGCCAGTGCCGCGCGGGGGGCAGCCACCGCCGGTCCGTCAGCTCGTCGCGAACACCGAGCAGCAGCAGCGGAACCCGCTCTCCAGGCTCAAAACTCAAGACCACGGTGCACATACCCCCATCATGACGCGTTACGGCCAGGACCGGGCGCGCGGAAGGGCGTTACGACGGCCAGGACCGGGCGCGCGGAAGGGTGGGCTGGGCGAATGGGAGCGCGGAATACACGGCCCGGTCAGGGCCGGGTACGCGGAAGGGTGACGCGCGGAAAGGGGCGGGCGGCCGGGTGCGGCCCGGCCACCCGCCCCAGGCGCGATGGCGTTACGCCTAGCAGCCGTCGTAGGGAGCCCATGCGGACGCCCCGACCGACGCGTATATGCGCTCGAACGCCGCCACCTGCTGGCTGTACGACGCGGTGTCGGGCGACCCAGGGAAGCCGTACGCGGACCAGGTCGACGGCAGGATGCCGAACTGGTTGTTACTCGCCTGCCCGTTGCTTGACTCCCGGAGATGGACGCAGGAGAAGAACGAGGGCGGGATGTTTCCCGATCCCGATGTCCCGCCCGAGCCGGCAGCCGTGCCGCCGGCCGCCGTGCCGCCGGCGGGCTGCTGCGCCGCCGTCGGCGCGGCGGGGGCAGAGGCGGCTGGCGTGCCGCCCGGCGCGGGGGCGGGGGAGGCGGCGCCGCCGCCCGGGATGACCAGGTGCTCGCCGGCGTAGATGACGTTCGGGTTCGCCCCGATGACCGCCTGGTTCGCGGCGTACACCGCCTGCCAGGTCGTGCCGTTGGCGGCGGCTATGGCGCTGAGCGTGTCACCCGGCGCGACCGTGACGTAACCGTAGCCGGATAGTGACACGGCGGCGGTCAATGCGGTCTTGGCCGCGAGTGAAACTAGAAACACGACTGGAGTCCTTCCAAGTCAAAGGCCTTCGGGCCAGGGCTGGCCGGGCGGTTGCAGCGTCCGGCCAGCCCGCTTTCCGTCTGCTTGAGGTCAGGCACGGTCAGGGCCGCTCGTCTAGGCACCGCCTCCTTTCGCGTCGCGGCATGGGGATGGCCCGCGGGCTGCCAGCGGCCACGGGGCTGCCAGCGGCCGGCGAGGCCGGAGAAGGCGACGAGGCCGGAGAAGGCGACGAGGCCGGAGAAGGCGGAGAGGGCGAACGCGCACCCGGCACGGCGCGCATGCGACAGCCGCGGCGCGATGACCTCGTGCCGCGCGGCAGGGATAGCCGGCCCTGGCCGGGACCCCGGCCAGGAACCCGGCCGGGGTCCCGGCCGGGGAAGCCGGTGCCCGGCACTCAGCCTGCGAGCCCGGCGCGGAACGCCGGGCGCCGTCGCGCCAGCTTCAATGCGGCCGAGGCCGCCCGGCGAGCAGGCCGCCTCCTGCGGCGACGCGGGCGACCGTGAGCGCGGTCCTCATGGAGGCTCCCCCAAACAAGCCCTTGGCGGTCCCCCTTCCGGAAGGCCGCTCCCCCTAGCTTCCGATCAGATCATACAAGACCATATCACAACGCACAAGACCGTAGTACACTCGCGGCGGCGAACCGGCGCGCCAGGCAGGAGTGAGGCTACGACCATGGGTACGGTTGACCCCGTGAGCGACGACTCGCCAGTGTGGCGGCCCGACCCCGAGCTACCCGAGACGTTCACCGCGCAGCTGGTCCGCGAGCTGCGCGCCCGCATCGTGGACGGCCGCATGAAAGCCGGCCGGCTGCCGACGGAGCCGGACATGGCCGGGCAGTTCGGGGTATCCCGGTGGACGCTGCGCCAGGCCATCAGGCGGCTCAGCGATGAGGGACTGATCAAGACGCTGCCCAGGCGCGGGACGTTCGTCGTGCGCCCGGAGGACCGTCCGCGCGCGTAACGCGACGGCAGCCGCTTCCCGGCGGCCGCGGCCACCGTGCTCGCCTATTCTCTTGTCGGCGTCATGCCTGAGCGATGTCCGGGTGAGCGGCACTGGCTCCCCGGGCCGCCTCATAGCCGGGCACTGCCTCCAGACCCGGCCCGCTTGGTTCGAGGCAGGCAAGTTCCTCGAATACTAACCCATCGTGCAGCAGCGCGCACAAGGGGCACGGATGGTTAAAACACTCACATAGGCCGAGGTCAGGGCAGGGAACGCCGGTAAACCCGCTGCCGGCGGGGCTTGGGGCCGCTCGCGTCAGGCGCCCGGCAGCCGGCTGACGACCGCGCTCAGCGTCGCGCCGAGCGGCGCATCAAGCGTCGCCGCCGCAAGGCCGTCCCCGCGGGTCGCGCCCTGGTTCACGATCACGACCGGGATGCCCAGCGAGGCGGCGTGCCGGACGTACCGGAAACCGGACATGACCGTCAGCGAGGAGCCGAGGACCACCAGCGCGCGGGCGGCCGACACCATCGCGTAGCACGCCTCGACGCGCTGCCTCGGCACGTTCTCGCCGAAGAACACCACGTCCGGCTTGAGCACCCCGCCGCACTCCTCGCAATCGGCGACCACGAACCCGGCGGTCTCCTCCAGGGCCACGTCCCCGTCCGGGTTGACCGCCGCGGCCTGCTCATGCCACGAGGGGTTGGCTGCCCGCAGCCGCTCGTCGAGGGCGGCCCGAGGGGTGCGCCGCCAGCACGACAGGCACACCACCCGGTGCAGGCTGCCGTGCAGTTCGGTCACGTCGCGGGCGCCCGCCGCCTGGTGCAGGCCGTCTACGTTCTGCGTGATGATCCCGGCGAGCAGCCCGCGCCGCGCGAGCTCGGCGACCGCGTAGTGCCCGGCGTTCGGCGCGGCATCGGCGATGTGCCGCCAGCCGAGGTGGCTGCGCGCCCAGTAGCGCTGCCGCGCCGCCGCGCTCCCGGTGAACGCCTGGTAGGTCATGGGCCGGCCGCGCCTGGCGCGCCCGGTGGCACCCCGGTAGTCGGGAATGCCGGACTCGGTGGAAAGCCCCGCCCCGCTCAGCACGACCGCGCCGCCGCCGAGCAGAACCTCGGCCAGCGTCTCGAACCGGTCCCGGGCTCCGGCCCCGCGGGGGACGTCGTCTACCAGCGTCACCCTTCTATGCTGCACGACGGCCGGGCCAGGCCGGCACGGCGGCCAGCCAGCGTCATTCCGGGCGGCTTCCGGGCGGCGGCCTACGATTTTGTGGTGAAGAACAAGCCGCCGTACGCGATCGAGTCGGTGGACAACGCGCTGCGGATCCTGCAGGCGCTGCGCGACTCCGGCCGGGTCCGTGTCTCCGACCTCGCCGCCGAACTGGGCATCGCCCGCTCCACCGCGCACCGGCTGCTGGCGATGCTGGTCTACCGGGACTTCGCGGTCCAGGCCGACGACCGGTCCTACCTGCCCGGGCCCGCGCTGTCCGCGCGGCCGCTGCGCGGGGAGCCGGCGCAGCGGCTGCGCCGGGCGCTGCGCCCGCACATGGAGGCGCTCTGCGACCGGGTCGGCGAGACAGTGAACCTCATGGTCCGCATCGGCACGCAGACCCGGTTCCTGCACACCGTGGAATCCGCCCAGATCCTGCGGGTCGGCGACCGGCAGGGCACGATCCTGCCCGCCTGGAAGACGTCCGGCGGCAAGGCGCTGCTCGCGGAACTGCCCGACGCCGAGCTCACCGCGCTGCTGCGCGGGGCGGCGGGCCGGCCGCCGGACGGGATCACCGACACCGAGCGCCGTTCCCTGGTCAGCGAGCTGCGCCGGGTCCGCGAGCAGGGGTACGCCGAAAACGTCGAGGAGACCGAGTCCGGCGTCTGCGCGGTCGGCGTCTGCGTCCGCGACCGCGCCGGGGAGGCTGTCGCGGCGCTGACCGTCTCCGCGCCGTCGGTGCGCTACACCCCGGACCGGGTGCGGGTGTTCGTCCGCGAGCTGCGCAACACGACCGGTCGGGCAGAAACCGACATTTCACTCTTAACGGACCGTGGCGGCTCAGATACAGCACCCGGCTCACCCCGAAGGCTCACCCGGCAGGCAGCCCAGATGCCACGGAAAACACATACGAATCCTTCGCCACCCGCCTGTCCGGCCATTTCATGATCATGTAATCCTTTTATACCTATAATCGATTTTTACTTCGCGATGAAGGATTTCTCGGTTTTGGGGCGGCCCGCTGCAGGCCGGCTGTGCGATATAAGTGATCGTCGTGACCTATATTCCTGCGGATTCTGGTGAGGCGGTCAGGCTTGCCGTGGACGGGTGCCGGGCGCTCGCCGCGGCCGGGCAGGCCGACATGGTGTGGGGGCATCCGAGCGTCCGGGACCCCGAAGGGCGCGGAG
>DATGLH010000044.1:0-7336 GCA_035294225.1 Trebonia sp. | reverse complement strand
GAGCGTGCATGTCGGGGATCCGGTCGAGGCTGGATCCCCCGGTGCTCCGCCTGCTCGCCTTCGTGTGCGCGCTGGTGCTCGTCGACACGGTCTTCTTCTCCGCGCTTACGCCGCTGCTGCCGCACTACGCGCGGGCGGGTGGCCTGTCCAAGGCCGGGGCGGGCATCCTCGTCGCCGCCTATCCGGCGGGGACGCTCGTGGGCTCGCTGCCCGGCGGCCTGCTCGTCGCGCGGCTGGGCGACAGGCGGGTCGCGTTGCTCGGCCTGGCGCTGATGAGCGCGGCGACACTGGTTTTCGGCTGGTCCTCGGCCATTGCGGTGCTCGACGCCGCCCGCTTCGCGCAAGGGGCCGCCGGAGCGTGCACATGGGCCGCGGGGCTGGCGTGGCTCGCGAGCGCCGCCCCGGAGGAACGCCGCGGCGCGCTGCTCGGCACCGCGCTCGGCTCCGCGGTCGTCGGGGCGCTCTTCGGACCCGTGGTCGGGTGGATCGCGAGCCAGGTAGGCACCGGGCCCGCGTTCTCGGCCGCCTCGGTCGCCGGCGCGGCGCTGATGCTGGCGTCATGCGCGGTCCCGTCACCGGGCCCGGCCGAGCCGCAGGGACTGCGGGCGGCGTGGCCCGCGCTGCGCGACCGCCGGGTCGCCATGGGCATGTGGCTCATGGCGCTGGCCGGCATAGCCTTCGGCGCGGTCGACGTGCTCGCGCCGCTGCGGCTCAACCGCCTTGGCGCCAGCGGGACCGTGATCGCGGCCACGTTCCTGTTCGGTGCCGTGCTCGAGTCAGCGCTGTCACCGGTCACCGGCCGGTTCTGTGACCGGTTCGGCGAGGAACGGCCCGCCATGGTCGCGCTGGCGGCGGGCGCCGCCTTCGGCGTCCTGGTGTGGCTGCCCGGCTCCGTGCCATGGCTGAGCGCCGTCCTCATCGCCGGCACGCCGTTCTTCGGCTCGCTCTACACTCCCGCGGCCGCGCTGACCACCAATGGCGCGAAGGATCAAGGGCTCAACCTCGGCATCGCGTTCTCCCTGACCAACCTCACCTGGGCGGCCGGGCAGGCCGTCGCGGCCTCCGTGAGCGGCGCGCTCGCGCAGGCCACATCCGACCTCGTCCCGTACCTGCTGCTCACGATCGCGTGCCTGGCGACGCTGGCCCGGCTCGTGCCGCGAACGCGGGCGGAGCAACGGAAGGCCGGGGAGACGGCCGCCTCCGTTCGGGATAGCCGCCTGTTATCCCAGGGCGGGCGGAGAGGTGACCGAGGGCGAGGGCGTCGGCACCACGACCACCGGCGGGGACAGCGCCGGCATGGCCTGCTCGTCGGCGAGCGCGATCGCCAGTTCGCCCGCCGCATTCGGGTGCAGCGGCGCCTGGTCGCCGGGGCCTTGCACGTACGGGTCCGCGGTGCACAGCTCGTGGCCCTTGAACTGCGGGTCGGCGATCCCGAACCCGAACTGCGCGGCGCCCTGCGCGAGCACCGTGTTCAGCTGCCCCAGCCGGGCCAGCAGCACCTCCTCCTTGGCCGGCGTCATCCCGTAACGCGCCAGGCACCCGATGGAGGAGCCGAACGGAGAGTAGTACTCGTTGATGAGCACCGCCGGGTGCCCCGGCAGCTTGTCCAGGTCGCTGAGCAGCTCGTAGTAGTTGCGGGTGAACGAGTCGAGCAGCTGGCTGAAGTAGGCGGAGGAAACCTTGTCGTTGCACACCGTGGCGGCCGCGCACAGCCGCGTCATCACCGACCAGGACAGGTCGTCCGCCCCGACGCTCACGATGATCAGCTTCGCGTGGGTGGCCGCCTCGGCCCGCGGGAGCTGCGCCGCGGCGATCTGGCCGTCGGACAGCACCTCGGGGCCGAGCAGGCCGTCCATGATCGTCGCGCTGCCGCACGCCAGGTTCAGCACGTTCCAGTTGTTGGCGGCCGCCAGGTCGCTGGCGTAGGAGTCCGGGGAGCGGCCGCATGCCTTGTCCTCCTCGCTCGGGTCCGGCCCCCAGGGCAGGCCGTAGCCGGCCGCCGTCGAGTCGCCGATCACCACGGCCTGCACGCCCGGCTGCGGCTTGCCGATGGGCGGCGGCTCGGTCAGCGGGTCCACGCCCACGAGGTCGTCGAGCGTCTTGACGCTGCGCAGCACCTTCGGCGTGCCGGAGGCGGTCAGGACGATGCCGCCGACGTTCACCAGGCAGACGCACCCGACGCCGATGAGGACCATCTTCCAGATCGCCGGCCTCTTGCGCACCGCGGCGATCGCGACCAGGGGGATCACGGCGAACCCGGCGGCGATCAGCGACTCCCACAGGAAGTACCGCTCCCAGGCGGCCGCCAGCTGCTGGCTGAGCGTGAGCTCGACCCGCTGCGGGCCCTCCGCGCGCAGCACCCGCACCACCTGCGGGTCGATCGTCACGCGCTCAAGTGCCAGCCTGGGCCGGATCGGGCCGGTGAACTGCGGCTTGGTCGCCATCACCTGGCCGAACAGATCCAGTTCGCCCGGGCCCTTGAGGCTGGCGTTCGGCAGCGTGGCGCCGACCTGCGCCGTCTGCCCGGCGGCCGAGACCGTCTGTAGCGGGGTCACCCGCAGCCCGAGCCAGATGGCCCCCGCCGTGACGGCGAGGAGCGTGCACACGTAGAAGGCTGCGGTGCGAGTCCGGCGGAAAAACCCGGAAATAGCCCGTTCTCCTCTGACCATCAGCCCTCACTGTACCCGCCGCGGGCCGGTTTTTCGCGTGCTTTGTCGGGCTTCGTGCTCCTTCACGAAGTTGGTTTGTGCTCACCCGAGCGTTCAGCGGGCGCCCTCCTGTGCCCATGCCCGATTACCCGGACGGCGATTCCCGCTGATGATTGCGTCATGGAAACGGTGACGTTGCCGGAGGTGCACCGGGCCGGCGGGCTGATCGGCGCGGAGATCCGCGGCCTTGACCTGACCCGGGACTACCCGGACGAAACCTACGAGGCCGTGCGGCGGGCGTGGGCCGAGCACGGCGTCATCTTCTTCCGGGACCAGCACCTGACCGCCGAGCAGCGGGAGAGCTTCGCCCGGCGGTTCGGCGAGATACGGGTGAAGCAGGAACTGCGCAAGGAACCAGACCAGACACGGGCCATCGGCGAGGGCTGGCACACCGACATGACGTGCTTCGACGAGCCGCCGGTGGCCACGATCCTGTTCGCCCAGGAGGTCCCGCCCTACGGCGGCGACACGCAGTGGGCCGGGATGGGACCCGCCTTCGAGGCCCTGTCCCCCGGGCTGCGGCAGACGCTGCTCGGGCTGCGCGCGGTACACGCGAACGTGCGCAAGCTCGGCCTGAGCTACGAGCAGACCGACCCGCCCGAGCCGTCGGTCGCGGAGTACGACGCCGCCGAGGGACCGCTGCATCCGGTCGTCCGGCTCATCCCGGAGACGGGGCGGAGCGTGCTGTACGTGAACCCCGAGTTCACCACCCGCTTCGAGGGCTGGACCCGCAGGGAGAGCCTGCCCCTGCTGCGGTACCTGTTCGAGCACGGGACCCGGCCGGAGTTCGTGACCCGGTTCCGGTGGGCGCCGGGGTCGATCGCCATGTGGGACAACCGGCAGACGTGGCACTTCGCGGTCAATGACTACCAGGGCCAGCGCCGGGTGATGAACCGGATCCTGCTCAAGGGCACCAAGCCGATACCCGCCGGGGGTGCCTAGGGCCGTCTCCGCCGACGATGGAAACCTTTGAGGGCTCCCCCGCCCCGGAGGCCGGGGAGTCCGGCGGGGCCATGACGGGCCCGGCCGTGCCGCCCGCGGGGCCGGGCCGCCGACTGGGGATGCTGGCGGTGCTCGGGGCGCTGTCCGCGTTCGGCCCGCTTTCGATGGACATGTACCTGCCGTCCACGCCGACGATCGCCGCCAGCCTGCACGCCGGGCAGCCGCTGGTCCAGCTCACGCTCTCCGGCTGCCTGGCCGGCCTTGCCGTCGGGCAGCTGGTGGCCGGCCCGGTCAGCGACGGGATGGGGCGCCGCCGCCCGCTGCTGGCCGGCCTCGCGGCGTTCACGGTGCTGTCTATCGCGTGCGCGGCCGCGCCGGACATCGGCGCGCTGATCGCGTTCCGCTTCCTCCAGGGCATGGCGGGGGCGGTCGGCGTGGTGCTCAGCCTCGCGATCGTCCGCGACCTGTACGAGGGCACCGAACTGGCCCGCGTCCTCGGCTCGCTGACGCTGGTCTTCGGGCTGGCGCCGGTGCTCGCGCCCGTGGCCGGCGGCCAGGTGCTGCGGTTCACGAGCTGGCGCGGGGTGTTCGGAGTGCTCGCGGCGATCGGCCTGGTGCTGCTGGCCGCCGGCTGGTTCCTGCCGGAGACGCTGCTGCCGGACCGGCGCACGCCGCCCCGGTTCCGTCAGCTCCGCGACGATTCCCGGACGCTGCTCCGCGACCGGCGCTACACGGGCAACGCGCTGGCGGTCGCGCTCGGCACCGCCGCGCTGATCACCTATATCTCCGCGCTGCCGTTCATCGTCGAGGACGCCTACCATCAGTCGCCGCAGCTGTTCAGCCTTTTCTTCACGATCAACGCCATCGGGCTGACCTCGATGGCCCAGCTCGGCGCCCGGCTGGTCCGCCGCCTGCCGGTGGCCCGGGTAGTCCGGGCGTCGCTGCTGGCCATGGCCGCGGGCGCGCTCGCCTTCCTGGCGGGCGCGCTGACCGGGCACCCGCCGCTGGCGGCCCTGCTCGTCCCGCTCTTCGTCTTCGTGGCATCGTTCGGAATGATGCGCCCGAACGGGACCGCCCTGGCTCTCGCGGGCCAGGGCTCGATCGCGGGCACGGCGTCGGCCTGGCTGGGGGCGCTGCCGTTCATGCTCGGTGCCGCGGCGTCACCGCTGGCCGGCCTCGGCGGGCAGGGCGGCGCGACAGCGGCCGGCCTGCTGCTCAGCGTGCTGTGCGCCGGGGCGCTGTGCGGTCAGGCGCTGCTCACCAGGGGCAGCGCCCAGGCATAACCGGCCCGCCCGGCCCCTCGAACCGAAAAATCTTTCATGATGTATAGAAAATTCGGAATAGGTATGAAAAACTTACCGGATCATGAAACGGCCGCCGGGGGGCGGGGCTGTGCCGCATGGGATAGATTTGAGGCGGAAGGCAGGCATTGCCGGTTATCTGCACCTACACCGGAAACTCACCGGACCACCCCGACGGCAAGGCGGCACCACTGATGACCAGCAGCATGTGGCGTAGCACCGTGCCGGATGACGGCCGCGAACCGCCGGAGATAGACACGAGCGTCGCGCACGTCGCGCGGGTCTACGATTACTGGCTCGGCGGCAAGGACCATTTCGCGGCGGACAGGGAAGTCGGCGACGAGGCGATCCGCATCTACCCGGACATGCGTTCCTCGGTGCGCGCCAACCGCGCGTTCCTCCGCAGGTCGGTCGGGTACCTGGCGGCAGAGGCGGGGATCAGGCAGTTTCTCGACATCGGGACCGGCCTGCCGTCAGCGAACAACACGCACGAAGTTGCCCAGGCGATAGCTCCCGAATCGCGTGTCGTCTACGTGGACAACGACCCGATCGTGCTCGCGCATGCCCGCGCGCTGCTGACGAGCAGCCCGGAAGGCGCGACCGGATACCTCGACGCGGAT
Organism: Trebonia sp.; assembly: GCA_035294225.1. Lineage (GTDB taxonomy): Bacteria > Actinomycetota > Actinomycetes > Streptosporangiales > Streptosporangiaceae > Trebonia. The sequence goes on along the minus strand of DATGLH010000044.1, from coordinate 1,765 downwards.
GCCCGCGACACCGGCAAGATCCTCACCGCGGCCGGGGAACTGCTGGACTTCCGTAAGCCGGTCGGCGTGATGCTGCTGGCGATCTTGCAGCTCATCCCCGACGACGACGATCCGTACCGGCTCGTCGTCCAGCTGATGGAGGCGGTGCCGCCGGGCAGCTTCCTGGTCATCACGCACGTGGCGGGGGGCATGGAGCAGACGCCCGGCGCGCTGGAGGCCGCGGCACGGCTAAGTCAGCTGTTGCCGCAGCGCGTCAGCCCCCGCAGCCAGGCGCAGGTCGCCACGTTCTTCGACGGCCTAGAGCTCGTCGAGCCGGGCGTGGTGCCGGTCCAGCAGTGGCGCCCTGCCAGCGCGGAGGAAGCGGCAGCGCGCGCCGCGCTGTGGGGCGGCGTCGGCAGGAAACCGTGACGCGCCGGAATTGTCCGGATATCGGCTGCTGGCCATGACGGGCGGGCCGTGCAAGGCTGGCCTAGGTAGGGACACCTCAACGCGGAGGGAGGCCTGGCATGGAAGCGGCTGTCGGTGACAGGATCTGTATCCACGGAAACGTCGTCGGGCACCCGGACCAGCACGGCGAGATCGTCGAGGTACACGGTGACAAGGGCGCGCCGCCGTACCTGGTGCGGTTCGACGACGGTCACACCCGCCTGCTGTTTCCCGGCCCGGACGCGGTGATCGAGCACCCGACCCGCACCTGACCCCGCTCGCTGCCGTGGGCAGATCTGCCCACGGCAGCGTGGCGCGCGGATCCGGCCGCTCATCGCGCACGCTGGTGCCATGGCACAGGAAGAAAAAGTCCCAGTCTTCACCGAACGAACCCGGCTTTCCCTCCTGCAGCGGCGCATTCTCGTCCTCGACGGGGTGCTCGACGACGACAACGGAACCCTGCTGGCGACGCAGCTGCTGACGCTCGCCGACGAGGACCCGGACGCGGACATCGCGCTGTGGATCAACTCGCCCGGCGGTTCCGTGCCGTCGATGCTCGCGATCCGCGACATCATGCGCCTCGTGCCGTGCGACGTGGCCACCCTGGCGCTGGGGATCGCGTGCAGCGCCGGGCAGTTCCTGCTGTCCGGCGGCACGAAGGGCAAGCGGTTCGCGCTGCCGCATTCCCGCATCCTCATGCACCAGGGCTCGGCGGGCATCGGCGGCTCGGCCGTGGAGGTCGAACTGCAGGCCAACGACCTGCGGCAGACCCGCGACACCGTGCTGGGCCTGATCGCGGAAGACACCGGCCAGCCGGTGGAGCGGATCTTCGAGGACTCCAGGCACGACCACTGGTTCAGCGCCGCCGAGGCTCGTGACTACGGCTTCGTGGACGAGATCGCCGGGTCATTCGGACAGGTGATGCCGTCGAAGAAGCGGCCGTTCGGATTGCGGTCCGGCTCATGAGCAGCTACACGATCCCCAACGTCATCGCCGAGCACCCGCGCGGCGACCGGATCATGGACGTCTACTCGCACCTGCTGACCGAGCGGATCGTCGTCCTCGGCACCGCGATCGACCCCGGCGTGGCCAACACGCTCGCCGCGCAGCTCATCTTCCTGGAGGGGCAGAGCCCGGACCAGGAGATCAACCTCTACATCAACTGCGAGGGCGGCGACCTGCCGGCCATGCTCGCCGTCTACGACACGATGCGCTACATCCAGGCGCCGGTGGCCACCACCTGCGTGGGCCAGGCCATCGGGGTGGGTGCCGTGCTGCTGGCGGCCGGGACGGCGGACCGCAGGTCGGTGCTGCCGCACGCCCGGGTGGTGCTGCACCA
>DATGLH010000043.1:0-7601 GCA_035294225.1 Trebonia sp. | reverse complement strand
GCCCGTTAGGACGCCAGATGACCGATCACGCCACCGACTGGCGCGCGGCAGGCGCGTGCCTTTCCGCCGACCCTGACCTGTTCTTTCCCATCGCCGTCGGCGCCGTCGCCGCCAGGCAGGTCACGATGGCGCAGCGGATCTGCGCCGGCTGCCGGGTCCGGCAGCAGTGCCTCGACTTCGCGATGCGGACCGGAGAGGTGCACGGCATATGGGGCGGCACCACCCCGGAGGAGCGGATCCGCTTCAGGCGGCAGCGCGCGCGCCGCCGGGTCCGCCGGTCCTGGGCGGAACAGCCGGCCGCGAGCCGCGCCTCCTGACGCGGTCCCGCCCCCCAGCCGTCCGGTGCACGCGCCCATCATCCCGAACGGGCGGTGGCCTACGCCTTAACGGCCGGTCAGGAACCCGGCAGCCAGCGCTCCATGCAGTCGAGCAGCTCCTCGGTGTCCACCGGCTTGGTGACGTAGTCGCTGGCGCCCGCGGCCAGGCTCTTGTCCCGGTCGCCGGGCATGGCCCTGGCGGTGACCGCGATGATCGGCAGCTGCGCGAACTGCGGCATCTGGCGGATCGCGGCCATCGCGGCGTAGCCGTCCATTCCAGGCATCATGACGTCCATCAGGATGAGGTCGGTCTGCGGCGCGGCGAGCAGCGCGCCGATGCCCTGCTGCCCGTCGGCCGCGCACATCACCTGCACGCCGTGCAGTTCCAGCGCGCTGGTGATCGCGAACACGTTGCGCGCGTCGTCGTCGACCACCAGGACGCGCTTGCCGCGCAGGCCCGGGCGGCTGGCCCCGGCGGCCGCGGGGACCGCGGGGACCGCGCCGATGACGGCCGGCGCCGGCGCCTGGCCCGGCTGCGCCGCGGCCAGGCGCGTCGTGATGCGCTCGCGGAGGTCATCGAGGGAGGGCAGCAGCTCAAGCGTCCGGTAGGCGGCCCGCAGCGCCGCGAGGCGGTCCCCGGCGGCGCCGCCCGGATCTCCCGCCACGTGCGCGAGGACGGGGATGTCGCGCAGCTCGGGCTTTTCCTGAACCTGCTCGAGGAACTCCAGGGCGGACGGCAGGCTCAGGTCGGCCACCACGCACCGGAACGGCTCCGCGGCCAGCATCGCGACGCCCGCGGCGGGGCTGGTCGCGGTGCTGACGCGCGTGGTGCCGCTTATGTCGCCGAGGTCGGAGACCGCGCTGTGCGCGAGCAGCGTGAGCAAGCCGCCGCTGGCGCCCTCGAACACCAGGACGCCCTGGTCCAGCGGGGACGGGCCGGCCGGGACCGGGACCGGGGCGGCCGGCTCCCCGGCATCCTCCAGCGCGTCCAGCGCGTCCAGGGCGTCGAGGGCGTCCGCCGCCCCGTCCCTGCCGCCCGCCGCGGTCACCATGTCCGCCGCGGTCACCATGTCCGGCGGGGTCACCTCGTCCGCCGCGGCGGACGAGGGCACCGTGTCCGGCGCGGTGTCCGGCAGCACGGACGGCACGTAGAGGGTGAACGTGCTGCCCCGGCCAAGGTCGCTTTCGGCGGTGATCCGGCCGCCGAGCAGCGCGCTGACCTCGCTGGCGATGGACAGCCCGAGCCCGGTGCCGCCGTACCGGCGGCTGAGCGTGCCGTCGCCCTGCTGGAACGCGCCGAATATGACGGCCAGGTTCTCCGGCGCGATGCCGATCCCGGTGTCGGTGACGGCGAACGCCACGACCGAGGCGTCCGCGTCGCCGGACGCCGGGGCGTCCGGCATGGACGAAGCGCGCACCCGCAGCGTGACCGAGCCCTGCTCGGTGAACTTGACCGCGTTGGAGAGCAGGTTCCCGAGCACCTGGCGCAGCCGCTGCCGGTCGGTGACCAGCTCTGTGGGCGCCGAGGCGCCGATCTCCACGTTGAAGTCGAGCCCCTTCTCGGCCGTCAGCGGGCGGAAGGTCGCCTGCAGATCCTCCACCAGGGCGCTCAGCGGGAACCGCTCGGCATGGATGTCCATCCGGCCCGCCTCGACCTTGGACAGGTCGAGGATGTCGTTGATGAGCTGGAGCAGGTCAGAGCCTGCCGAGTAGATGACGTGCGCGTACTCGACCTGCTTGGCGGTGAGGTTGCGGCCGGGGTTCTGCGCGAGCAGCCGGGCCAGGATCAGCAGGCTGTTCAGCGGCGTCCGCAGCTCATGCGACATGTTCGCGAGGAACTGCGACTTGTACTGCGAGGCCAGCGCGAGCTGGCGCGCGCGCTCCTCGATCTCCGCCCTGGCCCGCTCGATCTCCGCGTTCTTCGTCTCGATGTCCTGCTTCTGGGCGGCCAGCAGCGCGGCCTTCTCCTCCAGGTCCGCGTTGGACCGCTGTAGCTCCTCCGAGCGCGCCTGCAACTCCGCCGAACGTGCCTGCAACTCCGCCGTCAGCCGCTGCGATTCCTTCAGCAGCGCGTCGGTGCGGGAGTTGGCGATGATCGCGTTGACGCTGACGCCGAGCGTCTCGGTGAGCTGCTGGAGGAAGTCGAGCTGGATCCGGGTGAACTTGGTGAACGAGGCGAGTTCCATCACGCCGAGCACCCGGTCCTCGAACGTGAGGGGGACCACGGCCAGGCTCGTCGGCGCCGCATCGCCGAGGCCGGAGGAGACCTTGATGTAGCCCGGCGGGAGGTTGTCGACCACGATCGCCCGCTTGCTCCTGGCCACCTGGCCGATGAGCGACTGCCCGATCCGGTACTGGATCGGCGCGTCCTTGTCCGCCCGCAGCCCGTACCCGGCGATGAGCCGCAGCCTGGCCTCGCCGTCGGACTCCTCGGCCAGGAAGAACGCCCCGTGCTGCGCCCCGAGCAGCGGGGCCAGCTCTTCCATGATCAGCTCGGCGACGACCTCCAGGTCCCGGTGGCCCTGCAGCATGGACCCGATGCTGGCCAGGTTCGTCTTCAGCCAGTCCTGCTCCTGCGAGGCCTGCACGGTCTCCCGCAGCGACTTGACCATCGCGTTGATGTTGTCCTTGAGCTCGGCGACCTCGCCCTCGGCCTCGACCGAGATGGACTGGGTCAGGTCGCCGGCCGCGACCGCGCTGGTCACCGCGGCGATCGCCCGCACCTGGCGGGTCAGGTTCCCGGCCAGCTCGTTGACGTTCTCGGTCAGCCGCTTCCAGGTGCCGGACACGCCCTCGACCTCGGCCTGCCCGCCGAGCTTGCCCTCCCGGCCGACCTCGCGGGCCACCCGGGTGACCTCGGAGGCGAACGCCGATAGCTGGTCGACCATCGTGTTGATCGTGGTCTTGAGCTCGAGGATCTCCCCCCGCGCGTCCACGTCGATCTTCTTGGTCAGGTCGCCCTGGGCGACCGCCGTGGTAACCAGCGCGATGTTGCGCACCTGGCTGGTCAGGTTGTCCGCCATCGAGTTGACGTTGTCGGTCAGGTCCTTCCAGGTGCCGGACACGCCGCGGACCACCGCCTGCCCGCCGAGGTTGCCCTGGGTGCCGACCTCGCGGGCCACCCGGGTCACTTCGTCGGCGAACGCCGATAGCTGGTCGACCATCGTGTTGATCGTGGTCTTGAGCTCGAGGATCTCCCCCCGCGCGTCGACGGCGATCTTCTGCGTGAGGTCGCCCTTGGCCACCGCGGTCGCCACCTGAGCGATGTTCCGCACCTGCGTGGTCAGGTTGCCTGCCATCGCGTTGACCGAATCGGTCAGGTCCTTCCAGGTGCCGGAGACCCCCGGCACATGGGCCTGCCCGCCCAGCTTGCCCTCGGTGCCCACCTCGCGGGCCACCCGGGTCACCTCCGAGGTGAACTGGTCAAGCTGGTCGGCCATCCCGTTGAACACGATGGCGATCTCGTCGAGGAGCGGGTCGCCGGCCGGCGCCAGGCGAGTGCTGAAATCGCCGCCCCGGACCGCGGTCAGCCCCGCGAGGAGCTGCTCGAGAGCCGATCTGTCAAGCCGTGGCCGCTGATGGTCAACGTCTGTCACCGGCTGCTCCCATCTGTCGGTCGCTATGGCGGTTTCGCGACGACTGACTGTTATACGATAGCCGCTCCCGGACATGCCGATACGCCCGGATCAGCGGTACACTCCAGCGACGCGAGGGTCATTCTCGACCGTAGTATCTACACTTGAGTATGTCCCTAACGGACCCGGCAGTCTCTGCCAGCCATACGCCGCTGCCGGCTCGCTGAGGTCCTCCCGCGGCGGGTTGCAGCTTTTCCGTGTCGCGGAACCCGGGGTCGAGGACTGGGAGCGGGAGGCGGTGATCACAGCGGACGGCGAGAATGACACGCCGCGGCTGGCCGCTGTGGTCGAGCGCCAGCGGCAGGAGCTGGCGGCGGCACGGGCCCAGACCGCTATGGCCGCCGTCGTGGCGATGGCCAGGGGCGTGCTGATGGAGCGCCACCAGTGTTCGGCGGCCGAGGCGGCCGGACAGCTTGCCGACATGGCCGCCGCGGCCGGGCTGCCGCTGGCGGAGATGGCCGCCGCCGTGCTCCGCCAGGACCCGCCGTCGGCGCCGGAGCCGCCGCCGGGCCGCCGCCTGGAGCCGCACGACCCGGTCGCCGCGGCCAGGAGCGAGCGCGCCAGGGACGGGATGGAACTCGTCGGGGCGCTGGCCGGGCAGCTGCGGCCCCTGTTCGGCGTGGCGGCGGCCGCGGTGTGGCTGCTTGAGTCCGACGGCAGCCTGGAGATGCTCGGCCACGCCGGCCTCGGCGGCACCGAGGCGAGCCGGTGGCGGCGGCTGCCGCCCCAGTTCGACTGCGCGCAGCAGCGGGTGGTCGCCGCGGGCGGGGCCCTGTGGCTGCACGCCGGCTCCCCGGCCGGGGACCCGGCGCCGGCCCTCGTGCCGTGGGGAAGGGACGCGGCCCGCGCGCTGCTGCCGCTGCGGGACCGCGCAGGCGTCCTGCTCGGCGTGGTGGAGGCCTGGTGGGCCACGCCGCGGGCCGGCTTCAGCACCGATATGCGCGCCCGGATGTCCGCCGCCGTGGCGGGGTTCGCGGAGGTGCTCGGCCTGCGCCTCGCGCACTCGCCCATAGGGGCATTCGCCCCGTCGCCCGCGCTGTTCACCGCGCTGGACGAGGTGGCCGGATCGGCGCTGCTCGTCAGGCCGCTGCGCGACGCCGCCGGGAACGTCGCCGATTTCGCCATCTTGCACGTCAGCCCGGGGTACGTCGACCCGGCGGGCCGCCCGGCACGGGAAGTGGCCGGGCTGACCCTGCTCGAGGCGTATCCCGCCTCGATGTCCGGCGACGGCCTGTTCGCCCGGGCGGACCGGATCCTCGCCAGCGGCCACGCCGAACACGTCCCGGGCGCGGTCACCGCCCCGCTGACCGGCGCGCGGGATGCGGTCGAGGTCGGCGACCTGCACGCCGCCCCGTTCTTCGATGGCGTGCTGTTCACCTGGCGGGCGGCCGGCGAGCCCGGGCGGCTCGCCGAGCTGCTCGGGCACGCCCAGCGCCTCGGCCAGATGGGCGCCTGGGAGGAGAACCTCACGACCGGGGCGGTCCGCTGGACCGAATCGGCGTTTGCTCTCTTCGGCCTCGATCCGCGCAGCGTCGCCCCGATCGCCATCGCCGACCTGCACAACTTCGTCATCGCGGCGGACCGCGGCCCCGTCCGGCGGTTCCGCGAGGCGCTGCTGCGGCAGGGCGAGCCCGCCGCGACGGTGTTCCGCATCGTCCGGCCCGGCGACACGGTCGTGCGGCAGATCCGGGTCTTCGCCGAGCCGGTCCTGGGCGGCGGCCAGGTGGTAGCGCTGCGCGGCGCCTTCCAGGACGTGTCCGCGCAGTACCACACCCAGGTCGCGCTCGCCGCGACCCGCGACCAGCTCGCCGACGTGGCGCACCGTGCCGCGGAGGAGCACGAGCTCGCGATCCGGCTGCAGCGCGCCATCATGCCGCCGGACGCGCCGCCGGTAGAGGCCGCGGGCGTGGAGGTCGCGGTGCGCTACCGCCCGGCCGAGGCCGGCCACCTGGTAGCCGGGGACTGGTACGACGCGCTGCTGCTGCCGGGCAAGGACCTGCTGGTCGTGGTGGGGGACATCACGGGTCACGGCATCGACGCGGTGACCGGCATGATCGCCGCGCGCAACGCGCTGCGCGGGCTCGTCGCCACCGGAGCCGGCCCCGCCGAGCTGCTCAGGCACCTCAACTACGCGGCCTGCCACCTCACCGAAGGGCTCGCCGGAACCGTCGTCTGCGGGCGGTACGACCCGGAGACGCGCGTGCTGCGCTGGGCGCGCGCCGGGCACCTGCCCCCGATCCTGGTCCGCGACGGCACGGCCGAGACGCTGCCGCTGCCCGGCGGCGTGCTGCTCGGCATGGATCCCGACGCCGAATACGAAGAGGCCGTCCTCCAGATGCGCAGCGGCGACGCGCTGCTGCTGTTCACCGACGGCCTGATCGAGCGCCGCGCCGGCTCGATCAGCGACGCGCTGCGCGAGCTCAGCGCGGCCGCCGTCCCCGCGGGCCCGGACGCGGCCAGCCAGGCCGACCGGATCTTGTCCAGCGCGGCGAGCGACACCGGCGACGACGCGTGCCTGGTCGCGTTGCGGATCCTGTTAGCTTCCGTGCTTCCCGGCCCCGCCGGCCTGCCCCGGCCCGGCCGGCTGCCGCCGGCCCGCCACGGACGCGCCGGCGATTACGTTGTGGTTCCTGGTTCTGGCGTGCCGCGATGCGGCTGGGTGCGCCCGGCTTTTTCTGGGGCGGTGGGGCACAGCCCCGGAAAGAGCGGGGCGGTGGGCCACCGCCCCGGACGCCCCGGCGCCGCCGCGCCGACGGAACCGGACTAAGGTCATAAATAACGCAATCCGGTCGGGCTGCGTAGCTCCGCCCGCTCCGTTCTGCCCGCTCCGCCCGTTCTGCTCCGTTCTGCTCGCTCCGCCCGCGCGGCTGCCCGCTCCGCCCGCGCGGCTGCCCGGTCGGCCAGCCCACGTGCTTCTCCATCCGGCCCCGTCGGCCCCGTAGGCGCAATCCATTGGCTGCATTAATGCAGCCAATGGATTGCTAGATAACGGCGTCGTGGCAGGGGCCCCTCCACTGGTCCGGCAGAGGAGGAGATGAATGAGAAGCCCGGCCGCGGCGCAGAGGCGGGAACGCATCGCAGCAGCCTGCCGCATATGTGATCTCAGCCATTGCGGGAATCGCGGATGAGGCAACGGTCCGGCGTTACGCCGAACCTACCGGCCCCGCAATCGAGCGTTTCGTCGCCTCGAACGCCGAGCCGGTGGTTGCCGAAGGCGGGTCGCCGTCGGCTCCCATCTCGATGGTCGAGTTCCCCGCGCTCGAGGGCGCTCAATCATGGCATGACTCGCCCGAGTACGCACAGGCACGCGCCATCACCCCCGCTTCCTTCAAGGGCCGGGTGCTGATGTCCGTGGAGGGCGTGACGGTGTCCGTGGAGGGCGTGACGGCCAAAGAGGCCCAGGGCCGCAGCAGCGCCGCGGTGACGGCCGGGGCGCCGGCCCGGTCAGGCCGGGGACCGTGACGGCCGGGGCGCCGGCCCGGTCAGGCCAGGCCAGGGGCCGGGGAGGGGAAGAGCCGTTCGAGCCGCTCGCGGTCGGCGTCGGCCGTGCCGTCGCCGTTGAGCGCGCACTGCCGCAGGCCGGTGGCGATGATCGCAAAGCCGGCCCGGTCCAGGGCGCGGGAGGCCGCCGCGAGCTGGGTCACCACGT
>DATGLH010000042.1:0-24951 GCA_035294225.1 Trebonia sp. | reverse complement strand
CGGCGGCCCCGGATCACCAGAACCGCGGCCATGGCCAGGAACAGCAGGATCGCGGTCTCGTTGAGCGAGCCGCCCCACTGCCAGGCATCGGTGTTCCCGGCCCAGTCCCCGCCCGCCAGCCGGAGCGCCAGCGAGGCGTGCAGCAGCACCAGCGGGACATACAGCACGCGGCGGTACGGCAGCGGCCGGCCGAGCACCGATGGCACGATCACCGGCGCGTGCGCGAAGATCATCGACATGACGAAGCCGAGGAAGATGGCGTGCAGTTCGGCGTCGTAAGCGGCTCCGTCGGCCATCTGCCCGACGCCAGCCCACAGGGCGCCGGCGACCGCCAGCCAGCCATAGCCGGCCAGCAGCGCGGCCGCCATGTACCGAGTGACGCCGCGCCCGCGGATGGTGCGCCGGGCGATGTCGTACCGGGCAAGCCAGGCGGCCAGCGCGATCAGCCCGGCCCCGGTGACGCGGACGCCGACCGGGACCGGCTCGCCGGCGACGGCCGCGGCCGGCCCGGCGGCCAGGGAGGCGAGTAGGCCGCCGGCGAACAGTCCGGCGGCGGCGGCGAACAGCAGCCTGCCCAGCCGCGAGGTGCCGGTCATCCGGGACAGTTCCAGCCGCTCCCCGGTGATCGTCAGCACGAGGAAGCCGGCCAGCCAGGGCATGAACCGGGAGATGTCCCACCCGGCCAGCCACAGCCCGTCCGCTGTCACCCAGCAGGCCGCCCCGGCGGCCAGCACGGCGTTGTGCAATGACGGCTGGATGCGGTGCACAGCGACGAAGATCGCGACCAGGGCGAGGCCGCCGCAGCCGAGCAGCGCCTCGCCGGTCCCGCTGGGTGCCCCGGCAGCGACCGCGAGGCCGCCAGCCCCCGCGGCGGCCGGGGCCAGGTATCCCCAGGCCTCGCCGAGGGCGACCGCCCGTTCCAGCGCGATGAACGTGCCGAGGAAGCCCAGCGTCATCAGCGGTCCGTGCGCCTGCGGCAGGCTGGCGACCCCTTCCGGGACGGCCAGGCCCAGCCGGACCAGCGCCGCCCACAGCCCGGCCAGCAGGCACACCACCGCGGCGGCCATCAGCGGCGGCACCCACCGGGCACGGCGGCGCCGCGGTGCGGTCAGGGTGACGCGCGGCCGGGTTATCCCAGCCATCCGAGCTGCTCCTTGGCCCAGTCGCTCATCATCTCGCCCGGGTCCCACGGCGGATCCCACACGATCCGCACATCGATGTCGTTGACGCCCGGGACACCCCACAGCACGTTGTGGATCTCGTCGTCGATGTAGCCGCCGAGCGGGCAGCCCGGCGTGGTCAGCGTCATCCGGATCGACGCAACCCCGTCCCCCGACAGCCCGACGTCGTAAACCAGGCCCAGGTCGACGATGTTGATCCCGATCTCGGGGTCGATCACCTCGCGCAGCAGTCCGCGCAGCGTCTCCGGGCTGGCCTTCCCCGCGGCCAGGGATATCACGTCCGGCGGCCCGGAGCCCGCGGCCGGGACGGGATCCCCCGCGCTACCAGTCATGGCATCTCCCTCCTCCTACCCGGACTTCGACGGCCCGGGCCAGGGACCGGATCAGGTCCCGTCCGGACGCGCACGTCCGGCCCCGGCGTCGCCGGCAAGGGGACAGGCAGGCCCGGCGGCCTGCCGGGGACAAGTACATGATACTCAATTCTGCTTGTATAAACATATATAGCTGTAATAAATTTCAGGCCAGTATCTCGCCGGGACCGCGCTGGCCGACAGGGGCAGCCCTGCTGAAGCCGCGGCAGGACGCGGCAGGACCAGGACGCGGCAGGACTATGCATGCGGGCCAGGGCATGTGCGGCCAGCGGGGCGGTGCCTGTTCGCTGCCCCCGGTGGATTACGGGTGGCCGCTGGTAGCCCCGGACATCCGCGGCTGGTCCCCTCCGCCAGCCCTTGCCGTCTTCGCACGCTCTGAACGCCCCGCACCGGGCGACGGGCGGTCGCCATCAGCGGCACCCGCCATGGGCCCTGGGCGTCCTGTCACCGAGCTGGACTCCGGAATCGGGTCTACCCGCCGGGCGGAGCCGCGGATGTCCACTCCCCCGGGGCCTTTCGAAGGACCGGGCGCTCCCGGGATAGGACGCGAACCTATAACCTGCCGGTTAACAGACCTGCGTTCCGCAGTTAACCGGCGTCCTGGGCCACGCCCGGGGGGATGCGCAGGCCGGCGTGATGCGCGAACCGATCAGAACCGCCAAGGTGCCCGGCTAAACGTTTGGCCGGATCGCTGCTGGCAGCAGGATATCTAGCGGTATAACCCAGTCCGTGTACCTGCGGTCGACGTCCGGCGGAACAGGACGGATCGGGGCTCCGCTGCCCCCAGCTCGCGCACAACGTCCGGGACCCGCAAAGGCGCGGGTCGGCAGCGCAGGTCGTGTATAACTTGAGGCGCGAGGACGTGGCGAACCGCGAGGCGCTGCAACGGCTGGTGGCCTCGGTGACGCGGCTCCCCGACCCGGATGCCGCCCGTGCCGCGTCGGCGGACGGCCTGGAGTTCACCGGGTCGGGACCGGCCGGCGGTACCTGGTCGGCGGTACCTGGCTGCTGGCCGAAGGCGGCCGCCCGCCGCGGATCGTCCCGCTGCCGGCCGCGTGAAGCGCCGGCCCCGGTCAGGCGCCACCTGGTCAGGCACCACCTGGTCAAGGCGTCATCTGTGACGATCACGATCCCGCTAGGTGCCCGGATCAGCGGGGGCGTGGCCTCGGCGGCGACGGTGACATGGATCCGGGGAGGCGGCGGGACCCGGTCCGGGTAGAAGGTGCCGGGCCCGTACAGCTGCCCGTACCGGACCACGACCCCGCCGGCCTCCAGCACGCGGCATTCGCTCAGCTCGCCGCCGAGGGTTACCTGTCCTCGCACGAACGCTCGGCCACGCGCGTCGGGAATGTCAGCGCCGCCGCCGCTCTTTCCGGCACCGGCCAGGAGCCTGTCCCGCGCTATGACCTCAGGCCGGGGGTGCCGGCCCTGGGGAACTTCCCCCGCCAGGCCTGGCTCAAGGCCGCCACCGATGTCCTCCGGCATGTTCCCAGCGCGGCGCTCGGTTATCCGGACCCGCGCGGCACCGCCGCCTGCGGACGGCACTGGCCGCCTACCTGCGCCGGGTGCGCGCCGTCGCGGCCGACCCGGAGCGGCTGGTCATCTGCGCCGGCTTCACCCAGGCCCTGTCGCCGCTGACCCGGGCGCTCGGCGCACCGGTGATGGCGCTAGAAGACCCGGGCCTGGCCGACCGCGACCGGACCATCGCCACCGCAGGCGGCTCGCACCTCCCGATCCCGGTCGACGCGATCGGCGCGCGGACCGGCCTGCTGACCGGCACCAGCGCCAGCGCGATGGTGGTAACCCCGGCTCATCAGTTCCCGCTGGGGGTCACGCTAGCCCCGTCGCGGCGTTCGGAACTGCCGTCCTGGGCTGCCGAGAGCGGCGGGCTGATCATCGAGGACGACTACGACGCCGAGTTCCGCTACGACCGCCAGCCCGTGGGCGCGCTGCGGGGACTGGCACCCGAGCATGTCGCCTACACCGGCACGGCCAGCAAGACCCTCGCCCCGGCGCTGCGGCTCGGCTGGATGGTCCTGCCCTGCGCGCTGCTGGACGCGGTAGTCCAGACCAAGCATGATCGGGACCTGGGCAGCCCGGCCCTGGAGCAGCTCACCCTCGCCCGCCTGATCGACAGCGGTGCCTACGAGCGGCACCTTCGCCGCGCGCGGCGGCACTACAGCCACGCGACGGCACTACAGCCACGCGACGGCACTACAGCCAGCGGCGCGACACCCTGCTGGCTGCCCTGCGCCATCACCTCCCGGCGGCCGAGGTCAGCGGCACCGCCGCCGGACTGCACCTGGTCCTCACCCTGCCCGGCGGGCTCGACGCCGCCGCGGTCGTGAACGCTGCCGCCGAGCGCGGTCTCGCGCTCGCCGCTTTCGACCGGTACGTCCTGACCGAGAACGCCGCAGCCCGCAACCGCCTGGTCCTGGGCTACGGCAACATCACCCCGGCTGCCATCGGCCCGGCGGTGCGCCTCCTGACCAAGGCAATTGGCGACTGCGGCGGCCGGTGAGCTACCTCGCCCGGACGCTAGCCGCGCCAAACCGCCGCGGTTGGCGCTAGCGGGCAGAGCGGGTGCCCGCGGGGGCACAAGGAGGTCGCCTACGGCATCGCCAGCCTCCCCGCAGACCTGGCCGGCCCTGCCGCCTGGCCGGCTACGCCCGCAACCGGTGAGGCGGTCCGGTCTGGTGAGCAGCAGCCGGGCGGCCCGGCGGGGTGAACAGGTGCGGCCGGAATGCCAGACCCGAAGGTGGAGCCAGGCCTGCGCGGAACGCGAAGGCCTCCTGGGCTCCCGCGATAGGACTCGAACCTATAACCTGCCGGTTAACAGCCGGACGCTCTGCCGATTGAGCTACGCGGGACCGTCGCACGCGGCGGGCCGGCGCAGCCGGGCCCGTGTGGTGCCGAGGATAAGCGTAGCGCACCCGCAGGGGTGCCATGGCAAGCCCGGACGCACGGCGGCGGCCGACGCAGCCGAGCCCGGCAGCCCCGGGCAGCCGACGCCGGGGCCGGGCAGCCGCAGCGCCGCCGGGGTCGGCAGCCAGGGCAGCCGCGCGGCGCCGGGCTGTGCCTGAAACGGCCAGCGCGATGCGGCGGCGGCGAACCCGATGTTAGGGCGGCGCGTGGCGGGGAACGTCACGCGCAGAACGCCACATGCCGGAAGGGGCTCCAGATGCACCGCGCTACGTTCATCGCAGGGTTCGCCGTCGGGTTCGTCGTGGGCGCACGCGCCGGGCGGGAGCGATACGAGCAGATCGTGAAGTACAGCCGCCAGGTTGCCGGATCGCCGACGGTCCAGAAGGTCACGCAGACCGTCACCACGAAGACCACCGAACTCACCAAGACGGCGATGGAGAAGGCGCCAGATGTCGCCAAGAAGGCGGCCAACCGGGTCCCGTCGCGGATACGCGGCAAGGGCGGCACGGACGACGTCGACGACGTCTCAGCGGACGGCAACCTCGGCTACCCGGCGGGCGGATCCCAGGCCCCGGTCAACGGCACCCGCTACGCCGACTAGCCGCCGCGCCCGCCGGCCCGCGCGGCGGCGGGGTGCCCGCGGCCGGACGCCCGCCGACCCGCACGGCGGCAGGGTGCCCGGCGGCCGCGCCCGCCGGCCCCGCGCGGCGGCCAGGGTGCCCGGCGGCCACGCCCGCAGCCCCGCACGGCGGCCGGACGCCCGGCAGGCCCGCACGGCGGCCAGGGGTGCGCGGCGGCTAGTCGAGGTACTCGCGCAGCAGCAGCGCGCGGCTCGGGTGGCGGAGCTTGGCCAGCGTCTTGGACTCGATCTGCCGGATGCGTTCCCGGGTGACCCCGAACTCCCTGCCGACCTCTTCCAGCGTCCGCGGATGCCCGTCGGTCAGCCCGAACCGCAGGTGGATGATCCGCTGCTCGCGCTCTGACAGCTCGCAGAGCACCCGGTCCAGCTGGTCCTGGAGCATGATGAACGCCGCCGCCTCGATCGGCACCACGGCGTCCGCGTCCTCGATGAAGTCCCCGAGGTCGGACTCCTCCTCGCCGATCGGCGACTGGAGCGAGACCGGTTCCTGGGCAATGCGCTGGATCTCGGCGATCCGTTCCGGCTCGACGCCCATCTCGGCGGCGATCTCCTCGATGGTGGCCTCACGGCCGAGTTCCTGGTGCAGCTGGCGCTGCACCCGCGCGAGCTTGTTGATCGTCTCCACCATGTGCACCGGCACGCGGATCGTCCGCGCCTGGTCGGCGATCGCCCGGGTGATGGCCTGCCGGATCCACCAGGTCGCGTAGGTGGAGAACTTGTAGCCGCGGGTGTAGTCGAACTTCTCCACCGCACGGATCAGGCCCAGGTTGCCCTCCTGGATCAGGTCGAGGAAGACCAGGCCGCGGCCGATGTACCGCTTGGCGATCGACACGACCAGCCGGAGGTTGGCCTCGATCAGCCGCTGCTTGCAGCGCACGCCGTCGGCCGCCAGCCACTCCAGGTCGGCCCGCTGCTCGCCGGACAGCGGGCACCCGCTGTTCAGCTTCTCCTCGGCGTACAGGCCCGCCTCGATGGCCTTGGCGAGTTCCACCTCGTCTTCGGCGGTGAGCAGGGGCACCCGGCCGATCTCGCGGAGGTAGATGCGCACCAGGTCGCTGGTGCCCGCGCGGCGGCCCCCGTCCGCCTCAAGGTCCGGCAGCCTGGTATCGGTGTCCTCCCCGGCGGGTGCCTCAAGCACCTCGATGCCCTCGTCCGCGAGCACCCGCACTACCCCGTCAAGCGCGTCCGCGGACAGGTCCGCCCGGTCGATTGCCGTGGTGACGTCCCCGAGCGTCACGAAGCCCCGCGAGCGCCCGAGCGCCACGAGGTCCGCCAGCTGTTGTGTAAGCGATGGTCCGCTCGTTACTACGGTGAGGCTCACGAAGACAGTGTGCGTCACCGGACGCCGATTCCGGGGGACCCAATTTTGCCGCCGGGGCCAGCCGGTTTACGTTCCCGCAATCCGCGCCGCGCTTTGCGGCGCTCGGCCTCAGCCGCCCGTGGCCCGCCCGAGCAGCGCCTTCCGGCGCTGTTCGAGCGCCACCAGGTCGCCGAACATCTTGTTGTACCCGGGCTGGTCGTCGACCGGGTTCGTGCGCTGCAGCCGGGCCTTGACGGCCGCGATCTCCCGCCCGACGGCCAGCTCCCCCACCCGCGCGAGCACCACGTCGGCGTACTTCTCGTCCGGCTCGCCGGCCACTTGCAGGGCCTCGACGGCGAGTTCGGTGACGAACGAGCGGACCCGGTCATCCGGTGCCGCCTCCAGCAGCGCGGCCACCCAGTCCCGCGCCCGGCCGGCGCTGACCACCCCGCCGCGGCCGGCGATCAGCCCGGCCACCGCGGCGTGCGCCGGGACGGTGAACGCCGCCGCGCCGAGCGCGTCGAACTCGGGGCCGCACAGCGCCGGCCACTGCACCGCCAGCTTGAGCGCCTCCCGCTCCACCCGCACCACCGGATCGGACCGGTCATAGGGCCGCTCCGCCGGGGCTCCGCTCCCCCCGGGGGGCTGCTTCCCGGCATGGGGGGCTCCCGCCCCCCATCCCCCCTGGCCCCCGGTGGCCCCCCGCACGGGAGGAGTGCCCGTCCCCCCGTATCCCCCCTGGGCCGCTGAGGAGTTTCCCGAACGCACGCGGCTGGCTCCCCCCGGCCGGCCGCTGCCGCCGTGCTGGCGGACCCGGGCGAGCACGAACCGCTCGTCCATCAGCCCGAGCCAGCGGTCCAGGTTCACCGCGTACCGGGCGCGCATCCCGGCGTCCTTGATCCGCGCGACGATCGGCGCGGCCTCGTCGAGGGCGGCGAGCTGGCCTTCGGTGGTGTCCAGGTCGTGCTTGGCGAGCACCGACTTGACCGCGAACTCGAACAGCGGCACGCGCCGCGCGATCAGGTCCCTGACCGCGCCGTCGCCGTGGGCGAGCCGCAGGTCGCAGGGGTCGAGCCCGTCCGGCTGGACGGCTACGTACGTCTGGGTGACGAACTTCTCCTCCAGGCCGAACGCGCGCAGTGCCGCCTTCTGCCCCGCCGCGTCCCCGTCGAAGGTGAAGATCACCTCGCCGTCCGCCCCGTCGGTGTCCATGATGAGCCGCCGCAGGATCTTCACGTGGTCCTCGCCGAACGACGTGCCGCACGTCGCCACCGCGGTCGGCACCCCGGACAGGTGGCATGCCATCACGTCGGTGTACCCCTCGACGATCACCGCCTGCCGCCGGTGCGCGATCTCCCGCTTGGCCAGGTCGGCGCCGTACAGTACGTGCCCCTTCTTGAACAGCGCGGTCTCCGGCGTGTTCAGGTACTTCGGCCCGTCGTCGCCGGGGTCGAGCCTGCGCGCGCCGAACGCGACCGTCTCACCGGTCAGGTCCCTGATGGGCCACATCAGCCGGCCGCGGAAGGAGTCGATCGGGCCGCGCCTGCCGTGGCGGGCCAGCCCCGCCTTGATGAGCTCGTCGTCGGTGAACCCGCGCGAGCGCAGGTGCCTGGTCAGCTCGTCCCATGCGGCCGGCGAGTAGCCGACGCCGAACCGTTCGGCGTCGGCGAGGGTGAAGCCCCGCTCGGCGAGGAACTCGCGCGCTACGCGCGCGGAGTCACCACGGATCCGTTCGGCATAAAACTCCGCAGCCGCCCGGTGCGCCTCGATCAGCCTGCGCCGCTGGGAAGTCTCCTGGCCCGGCACGTAGCCGCCTTGCTCGTAGCGGAGCTCGATGCCCGCGCGGGCCGCTAGCCGCTCGACCGCCTCCGTGAAGGAGAGGTGGTCGATCTCCTGGACGAACTTGATGACGTCGCCGCCCGCGGTGCAGGAGAAGCAGTAGTAGAGCTCTTTACCGGGCGTCACGTTGAACGACGGCGTCTTCTCGTCGTGGAACGGGCAGAGGCCCTTGAACGAGCCGCCGCCCGCGGGGCGCAGCTGGAGGTACTCCCCTATCACGTCGACGATGGGCGATCGCTCGCGGACCGCCGCGATGTCTTCCTGGCGAATCCGACCCGGCATGGTCCGAGTGTATTGCCGGTCCCGTGGCCGGCGTCGTGGCCGGGCTCCGTTCACAGGGGGCGGGCGGGCCTGATCTACCATGAGGTCCGTGGGGGGCTACCCGGGGGGGGTGGGGGAGTGTTCAGTGTCCGATCTCCTTGTGCTGTGGGACGTGGACGGCACGCTGCTCAACGCCGACGGCGTAGGCGGCGAGCTGTACGACCTGGTGTTCCTGCAGCTGTTCGGCCGGTCTTTGCAGGTGCGCCTGCCGATGGCGGGGCGCACTGACCGCGCGATCATCCTTCAGACGCTGGAACTGGCCGGCATCCCCGAGCCGCGCCGGTACGTGGACCCGTTCATCGCGGGGCTGACCGCGCACGCTCCGTCGGTGCGCGAGGCGGTGGCCGCCCGCGGCAGGGCACTGCCGGGGGCGGCGGCGGCGCTCAGCGCGCTGGCGGCGGCCCGGATCGCGCCGGCGCCCGGGATCACGCCGGCGCCCGGGATCGCGGCGGCGCCCGGGATCACGCCGACGGCCGGGATCGCGGCGGCGCCCGGGATCACGCCGGCAGCGCCCGGCGGACCCGGCTGGCCTTTGCCAGCGGGCGGACAGAGCCGGGTCCGCCAGTCGGTGCTCACCGGCAACATCCGCCCGGTAGCCGAGGTCAAGCTCGCCGCGCTCGGACTGCGCGACCCGCTGGACCTGTGCATCGGGGCCTACGGCGACGACCACGAGGTGCGCAGCGAGCTCGTCGGCGTGGCGCGGCGCCGGGCCGCGGCCGTGCACGGCAGGTCCCCGGACGACTTCGACGGCCTGTCCACCGTCCTCATCGGCGACACGCCGCTGGACATCGAGGCGGCGCTGGCCTCAGGCGCCCGCGCCGTCGGCGTCGCGACCGGCCGGCATTCGGCCGCCGACCTGCTGGCGGCGGGCGCGCACGCGGTGCTGCCCGACCTCACGGACACGGACCTGGTCGTGCAGGCGATCCTGTCGCCGGCCACGCTGCCCGCGCCTCCCGGCGGGGCGGCGGCGTCGGCGGTGCCCGCGTTATACGCGTTATCCGCCCGGAGGGTCACGCCGGCCTTCGGCAACGCCGGCCTTCAGCAACGCCGGCCTTCGGTCACGCCGGCTGCCGTGCGCGGGCCGTCAAGCGCACGGCAGCCCGGCGAACAGCGCTTGAGGCGCCCGGTCCAGCCCCGCTTCCGCAGGGACTGCGCTACCTGGGCAGCCGTCGCGCATCCGCGGCGCGTCACGTCGTCCCAGTCGTACCGCAGCGTCGACCCGCCGCTGGCCGTGGCGTCGTTGTCCCGCTCCCTGTCCGTGCGGCGGCTGTGCTCAGGATGCGCCTGCTTCCCGTCGAGTTCCACGACCAGGCCGTAATCCGGGTAGTAGCGGTCACGGAACCCGCGAGTCCCGTCCGGCTTAGTGAACTTGACCTGCCGCTGTGCGGCTGGCAGCCCGTGCGCGCCCGCCACGTCGCGGTCGTAGCGGAACTCGAGCACCGAATGCGTCCCGCCCGCCGCGGCGGTCACGATCTCGTCGAGCTGCCGCCGCCAGCGCAGTTTCTTGCGCGTGCTCATCACGGCCCGCAATGGCCCTTCGCCGGTGAGCCGTTTTCCGAACGCCCGCGTTACCCATCCGCAGACGTCGTCGAGATCGTCGGCGGCGTCTGCGAGGTCGAGGATCGTGTCCTCGAGGAATGTGCAGGGGAGGGTTCCGCGCGGAAACCGCGCGTGGTCGGCGCGGGCCGAATGGTGGATCATCAGGCCCGGTACCCGCGCCACCCGCCGGCTGGACGGGATGGTGACGTGAACGAGCGGCGCCCGGCGGTCGGTGAGGCCGTGCAGTTCGGCCGCGGTCTCGTGGCTCAGCTGTGCCCCCTTGCCCGCGTAGAGCACCGCCGCCCACAGCTGCGCCGCACGGTCGACCGGGCCGGTGAAGGTCGCGTAGACGCCGCGGTGAATCTGCTGCCACCGCCCGAATTTGACCTTCGCGGCGATGGCGCCCGCGGATAGCCCGCAGTCGAGCGCCTGCCGCCGTGATACCACGCCGGCCTGGATGCCCGCTAGCGTGCGAAGCTGCGGAGGAATTTCCCTTCCCATGGCCCCGATTATGCCGACAGGCACCGACAATTCGGGCGAAGATGACATACGGGACGGCAGCCGCGCGCGGAGGCGCACTCAGCGCCCCATTTTTTCATGATCCGGAAAGATTTATACACCTATTCCAGTTAAAACCTTCTCCATGAAAGGTTTTTCAGTTGGTGACGTGTCATGGGAAGACGCTGCATCGGCACTGCACGCCCAAATTCATCAAGCGTCACAGGCGTAACAACGCACACGTGGACCGGAATGGCGGCCGGGCCGGGCGACGCCGGAAACGATCCCGAGCCAGCCCGGAATCCGCGGCCAGCGTGGCCAGTGCGGACAATGGGGTTCATGTGGCCGCTGATTAATTGGGCAGCGCCATGACCCGGATGGCCCGGCCCGCCGGCGGGAGACGGGACGCCGGCGGGAGACGGGACGGCGGCGGGAGACGGGACGGCGGCGGGGTGGTCAGATCTCGGCGAGGGGGACGGCGGGGTCGGCGAGGCGGACGGGGTCCAGGACGCGGCCGGAGCGGATGAGTGCCTGGACGTCCTCGGTCACGTCCCATACGTTCACGTTCATGCCCGCGACGAGCTTTCCCGCCGACAGCCAGAACGCGATGAACTCAAGGCCGGCGCGGTCACCGCGGTAGACCACCTCGTCGTAGGTGCCAGGCTCGGGCAGGCCCGAGCACTCCATGCCGAGGTCGTACTGGTCGCTGTAGAAGTACGGCACCCGGTCGTAGGTCACCTGCTGGCCGAGCATGGACCTGGCGGCGGCGGGGCCGCCGTTCAGGGCGTTCGCCCAGTGCTCGACCCGCACGTGCCGCCCGAGCAGCGGCAGGAACGTCTGGGCCACGTCGCCCGCGGCGTAGATATCGGGGTGAGAGGTGCGCAGCGCGGCGTCGGTGACCACCCCGTTGGACACCTCGAGGCCCGCCGACGACGCCAGCCCGACGTTAGGCATCACGCCGATGCCGACGACGACCACGTCCGCGGGGAGCACGGCGCCCGCGGAGGTGAGCACCGACCCGACCCGGCCCGACGCGTCGCCGTGGAATTCCGCCGCTGTCTCACCGAAGCGGAACTCGACGCCGTGCGACCGGTGCAGGTCTTCGAACACGCGGCCGAGCTCGGGGCCGACCGAGCCGTAGAGCGCGCCTGGCTGCGGTTCGACGACGGTGACCTGGCAGTCCGCCATCCGGGCCGCCGCGGCCGTCTCCAGGCCGATCCAGCCCGCCCCGATGACCACCACCCGGCGGCCGCCGGCGAACGCCTCGCGCAGCCGGTCGGAGTCCGGCAGCGTCCGCAGGTACCGCACCCCGTCGAGGGTGGCGCCCGGGATATCGATCCGCCGCGGCGACGCGCCGGTGGCCAGCAGCAGCTTGTCGTAGGTCATGGCGCTGCCGCCGGACGTCACCTCGTGCGCCGCCGGGTCGATCGCGGTGACCGTGACGCCGGTGCGCAGGTCCACGTTGTGGTCGGCGTACCACTGGGCGGAGTGCACGAAGGCGGATTCCCGCTCGGCCTTGCCGAGCAGGTAGCCCTTGGACAGCGGCGGGCGCTCGTACGGGGGCTCCGGCTCGGCGCCGAAGAGGACGATCTCACCGTCGAACCCCTCGGCGCGCAGTGTCTCGGCGGCCTTCGCGCCGGCCAGACCGCCGCCTACGATCACGAACCTCGTCATTCGCGCCTCCCGGAAGTCCAAAGTTCCTGACGGTGCTGGGGTTGTCCCCTGGACGGTAACGCCAGCCGCCGGTGCCACACCATAGCGGACGTGTCGGTAAGCGAGGCAACCTGGTCGACAACGACACGCCGGCGGTCCTCGTCGCTGTCCGCGTCCTCCCAGGACGGGCGGAACACGGGATCCAGCGTGGCCGGCGCGCCCCGCTCGATGGCCAGCGCCAGCTCCGCGATCAGCTCCCGCTCCCGCGCCTGCTGCGCCGCCGCGCCCTCGCGGGTCATCACGTACTGCGCGGCCACCGCCTTGAGCAGCGCGCACTCGAGCAGCTGGCGGCGCGGCACGATGAGGTCGGCGGCGTACCGGGCGAGGCCGGGGAGGAAGCCGCGCCCGGAAGCGGAAGGCCCGGAAGGCCCGGAAGGCCCGGAAGCACCGGAAGGACCCGGCGGGCTGGAGCGGCGGCCCGGCGCGGCGCGGCTGAAGGAGCTGAGCGTCGCCCGTTCGGCGGCCCGGCAGAACCGGCCTACCAGCTCGCTGGTCAGGTTCTTGGCGGCGGCGAGCGCGGCCGGGCCGCCGTCGAAGCCGAACCGCCAGCAGGGCAGCTCCATGAACTCGGCGAACACGGTCTCCAGTTCGGCCGCCGTGACGTCCCACGACGGCGCGCAGTACGACGCCATGGCCACGCGGGCAACCGCCGCCCGTTCGGACGGGTCTTTGAGGGCCTTCATCGTGACGAGGCCCGCGTGCAGGCCGTCCTCCAGGTCGTGGACGGAGTACGCCACGTCGTCGGCCCAGTCCATGACCTGGGCCTCCAGGCACGGGCGGCCGGGCGGCGCGCCGTCGCGGATCCACTCGAAGACGAGCGCGTCGGATTCGTAGGCGCCGTACTTGCCCGTCCCGGAGCCGACCACCGGGTACTTCAGCGACGCGTCGAGCGTGGCGCGGGTGAGGTTGAGGCCGGCGCCGGGGACCTTCGGCTCCAGCCGGGTGAGCAGCCGCAGCGATTGCGCGTTGCCTTCGAAGCCGCCGCAGGCCAGCACGCCGCCGGGGGCGGCGAGGGAGGCGAGCGCCGCCTCCCCGTTGTGCCCGAACGGCGGGTGGCCCAGGTCGTGCGCCAGGCATGCCGCGTCCACCAGGTCGGGGTCGCAGCCGAGCGCCGCGCCGAGCTCCCGGCCGATCTGCGCGCACTCCAGCGAGTGGGTCAGCCGGGTGCGCGGGAAGTCGCTCGCCCCGACCTCCACCACCTGCGTCTTCGCGGCGAGCCTGCGCAGCGCCGAGCTGTGCAGGACCCGCGCGCGGTCCCGCTGGAAGTGCGTGCGGCCGCTGCGCTTGGGCGGCTCGGCCGCCCAGCGCTCGACGTCGTGCGGACTATAGCCCACTCATCTAGTGTCGCTGCCCGTGCTCGCGACCGCGGCGCGGCCCGCCTCGAGCCGCGCGACCGGCACGCGGAACGGCGAGCAGGACACGTAGTCCAGGCCTGCCTCATGGAAGAACCAGACCGACGCGGGGTCGCCGCCGTGCTCGCCGCACACCCCGAGGTGCAGGCCGGGGCGGGCGGCGCGGCCCTCTTCCACGGCGATCTTCACCAGCCGGCCCACGCCGCCGGCGTCGATCGTCTCGAACGGCGACACGCCGAAGACGCCCATCTGAATGTAGGGGCTGAAGAACGCGCCTTCGACGTCGTCCCGGGAGAATCCCCAGGTCATCTGGGTCAGGTCGTTGGTGCCGAAGGAGAAGAACTCCGCCGAGCGGGCGATCTCCCCCGCGGTCAGCGCGGCCCGCGGCACCTCGATCATCGTCCCGATGTGCGCGCGGGTGTCGACGCCGGTCTCCGCCTCGATCTCGCGGAGGACCTTCTCGACCCGCTCCCGGCTGATCTCCATCTCCTGCACGGTGGCGGTCAGCGGGATCATGATCTCCGGGCGCGGGTCGCCGCCTGCCCTGATGCGTTCGGCGGCCGCGCGGGCGATCGCGCGCACCTGCATGTCGAGCAGCCCCGGGATGACCAGGACCAGCCGGACGCCGCGCAGGCCGAGCATCGGGTTCTGCTCGTGCAGGCGGCGGACCGCCTCAAGCAGCTTGCGGTCCTTTTCCGTAGCCCGGTCGCCGGCGAGGGCCACCTTGACGCTCAGGTCGGTCAGGTCGGGCAGGAACTCGTGCAGCGGCGGGTCGATCAGCCGGATGGTGACCGGCAGGCCGTCCATCGCCTCGAGGATCTCCGCGAAGTCGCCGCGCTGCAGCGGCTCGAGCGCGTCCAGGGCCGCCTGGCGCTGCTCGTCGTTCTCGGCCAGGATGAGGTTCTCGACGAGCTGGCGGCGCTCGCCGAGGAACATGTGCTCGGTGCGGACCAGGCCGACGCCGCTCGCGCCGAACCGGCGGGCCCGCGCGCAGTCCGGGCCGGTGTCGGCGTTCGCGCGCACGCCGAGGCGGCGCTTGGCGTCCGCGTGCGCCATGATCGTGTGCACGGCGGCCACGAGGTCGTCGGCGTCGGGGGCCAGCTCGCCCTCGAAGTACTGCACGACGTTGGACGCGACCACCGGGACCTCGCCCAGGTAGACCGCGCCCGAGGTGCCGTCGATGGAGATCAGGTCGCCCTCGCTGACGACGACGCCGCCCGGCGCGGTGAAGCGCCTGGCCCTGGTGTCGACGTCGAGCTCTTCGGCGCCGCATACGCAGGTCTTGCCCATGCCGCGGGCGACCACGGCCGCGTGGCTGGTTTTCCCGCCCCGGCTGGTGAGGATGCCCTGGGCGGCGATCATGCCGTGCAGGTCGTCGGGGTTGGTCTCGCGGCGGACGAGGATGACGCGCTCTCCGGCTTCGGCCCGGGCCACGGCCGTCGCGGAGTCGAAGACCGCCTTGCCCACGGCCGCGCCCGGCGACGCGCTGACCGCCCTGGTGATCTGCGTGACGTCGCCGCTGGTGTCGAACCGGGGGAACATCAGGCGGGCGAGTTCGTCGCCGCTGACCCGGCTGAGCGCCTCGTCCAGGTCGATCAGGCCCTGGCTGACGAGCTGCGTGGCGATACGGAAGGCCGCCGCCGCGGTGCGCTTGCCGACCCGGGTCTGCAGCATCCACAGCTTGCCGCGCTCGATCGTGAACTCGATGTCGCACAGGTCCTTGTAGTGGTTCTCCAGCGTCTGCATGATCTGCATGAGCTGGTCATAGGAGGTCTTGTCTATGCGCTCCAGGTCCTGGAGCGGCACGGTGTTCCTGATGCCGGCCACCACGTCCTCGCCCTGGGCGTTCTGCAGGTAGTCGCCGTAGACGCCCTGGGCGCCGGTGGCCGGGTCGCGGGTGAACGCCACGCCGGTGCCGGAGTCGTCGCCCATGTTGCCGAACACCATCGCCACCACGTTCACCGCCGTGCCCAGGTCCGCGGGGATGCGCTCCTGGCGCCGGTACAGGACCGCGCGGTCGGAGTTCCACGAGTCGAAGACCGCCCTGATCGCCAGGTCCATCTGCTCGCGCGGGTCCTGCGGGAAGTCCCGCTTGGCGTGCTCCTTGACGATCTCCTTGAACGCCTTCGTCAGGTTCTTCAGGTCCTCGGCGTCCAGGTCGGTGTCGCTGCCGGCTCCCTTGGCCTGCTTGGCGCCGTCAAGCGCGTGCTCGAAGTGCTCGCCGTCCACGCCGAGCACGGTCTTGCCGAACATCTGGATGAGGCGCCGGTAGGCGTCCCAGGCGAACCGCTCGTTGCCCGACTGGCTGGCCAGCCCCTGGACCGACTCGTCGGAGAGGCCGATGTTGAGGACGGTGTCCATCATGCCCGGCATCGAGAACTTCGCTCCCGAGCGGACGCTGACCAGAAGCGGATCGGCGGGATCGCCAAGGCGCCTGCCCATCTTCTGCTCCAGTGCCCGCAGGTGGGCTGACACCTCGTCGTCGAGCCCGTCAGGCGTCGTGCCGTGCTTGAGGTAATGACGGCACGCCTCCGTGGTGATCGTGAATCCCGGCGGCACGGGCAGGCCGAGATTGGTCATCTCGGCCAGGTTCGCGCCCTTCCCGCCCAGTAGATCCTTGAGGTCCTTGTTACCTTCTGTGAAGTCGTATACGAACTTCGGCACTGAACGCTCCTCGCGCCGGTGAGCTCCGTCGCCCGGACTCTACCCGGCTCCGGTCCGGTCTGGAAATGTGACTGTACCGAAACGGACAGTCCCGGGCAATGTGCCCAATACTGTGGCGAAAAACACGGTGTAAGCAGCGGTTTGGGCTGCCTGTGCGGTGGTTTGGACCGCTCTGCTAATTGGTTTAGACCGCTGGTATAGACCCTTGGAATGGATCTAGGCCCTCACTTCGGTAATCTACCCGGCCGGATAAGGACCCGCGGCGCTTAGCGCCAACCCGGGGCCGCATGGCGCGCGAGGCGAGGCCAACCGGCACAATGGGGGCGGGATACCGCCACCGGGCTGGAGGTACTGCGATGGCTACCGTCGGGCTGCTGCATCCGGGCGAGATGGGCGCCGCCGTGGGCGGCTGCCTGGTCTCGGCCGGCCACACCGTGCTGTGGGATCCCGCCGGGCGGAGCCGGGCGAGCACCGGCCGCGCGCTCGCCGCGAAACTGTCCGGCGCGCACCTTCCCGACCTGGTCTCCGGCAGCTCGGTGATCTTGTCGATCTGCCCGCCGCACGCGGCGCTCGACGTGGCGCGCCAGGTCGCGGACGCCGGATACGGCGGCGTCTACGTGGACGCGAACGCGATCTCCGTGGCGACCGCCGCGCGGGTGGCGTCGGTCGTCGAGGCGGGCGGCGCCAGCTACGTGGACGGCGGGATCGTCGGCCCGCCGCCCGAGACCGCCGGGCGGACCCGGCTGTACCTGTCGGGGCGGCGGGCGGAGGAGGTCCGCGCCCTGTTCGGCCGGTCGGCACTGGACGCGCGGATCGCCGAGGGGCAGGCGTTCGCGGCGTCGGCGGTGAAGATGGCCTACGCGGCATGGACCAAGGGCACCGGCGCGCTGCTGCTGGCCGTCCGGGCGCTGGCCCGCGCCGAGGGCGTGGAGGAGACGCTGCTCGCCGAGTGGGAGCTGTCCCAGCCCCCGCTCCGGCCGCAGTCGGAGCGCGCCGCGGCGTCCGCGGCGGCCAAGGGCTGGCGCTGGGTGGCCGAGATGGAGGAGATCGCCGGGTCGATGGCCGCGGCCGGGCTGCCGGACGGCTTCCACAAGGCCGCCGCGGAAGTCTTCGGCCGCGTCGCCCGCGGACCAGCAGGCTTTTCCGCTCCCGGCGGCCAGCCTGATTCCAGCGCTCTCAGCGCGGTCATTTCGGCGCTTATGTAACAGTCATCGCATATAGCGATAACGCCGGCTGCGGCCGCGGCGACGCCCGCACGCATTTCTGAGAGGGGCGGGTTATCGCGGGCGCTGTGACCGCGGGAGCGGCAGGGCATCGCGGGCGCTGTGACCGCCGGGGACTGTGACCGCTGGGGCGGCCTACGCCGTCTCGTTCACCCCGGCCCAGCCGCTCATTCCCATTCCCGGCCCGCTCAGCCAAGCGGGGGCCTACCAGGGGGGGAGGCGGTCGGCCAGGTAGGACCGCAGGGCGTCGATGCCGATGCGCTCCTGCGCCATGGAGTCGCGCTCGCGGACGGTGACGGCCTGGTCCTGAAGGGACTCGAAGTCCACGGTGACGCAGTACGGGGTGCCGATCTCGTCCTGGCGGCGGTAGCGGCGGCCGATGGCGCTGGCATCGTCGAACTCGGTGTTCCAGTGCTTGCGGAGCATGGCGGCGATGTCCCGGGCCTTCGGCGACAGGTCGGCGTTGCGGGACAGCGGCAGCACCGCGACCTTGACCGGCGCGAGCCGGGGGTCGAGCCGCAGCACGGTCCGCTTTTCCATCTTGCCCTTGGCGTCCGGCGCCTCGTCCTCGGCGTAGGCGTCGAGCAGGAACACCAGCGCGCCGCGGTCCGCCCCGGCCGCGGGCTCGATGACGTACGGGATGAACCGCTCGCCGGTCTCCTGGTCCAGGTAGGTCATGTCCACCTTGGACTCCCTCTGGTGGGTGGACAGGTCGTAGTCGGTCCGGTTGGCGATGCCCTCGAGCTCGCCCCACTCCGACCCGGCGAAATCGAAGCGGTACTCGATGTCGACCGTCCGCTTGGAGTAGTGGGAGAGCTTCTCCTTCGGGTGCTCGTACAGCCGCAGGTTCTCCTTGCGGATGCCCAGGCCGGTGTACCAGGCGAGCCGCTCGCCGATCCAGTACTCGTGCCACTCCTCGTCGGTGCCGGGGCGGACGAAGAACTCCATCTCCATCTGCTCGAACTCGCGGGTGCGGAAGATGAAGTTGCCCGGCGTGATCTCGTTGCGGAACGACTTGCCGATCTGGCCGATGCCGAACGGGATCTTCCGCCGCGAGGTCTGGAGCACGTTCTTGTAGTTGATGAAGATGCCCTGCGCGGTCTCCGGCCGCAGGTAGGCGAGGCCGGACGTGTCCTCGACCGCCCCGAGGTAGGTCCGGAGCATCGTGTTGAACATGCGCGGCTCGGTGAACGCGCCCCGCGTGCCGCAGTTCGGGCAGGCGATGTCGGCGAGCCCCCCGGCCGGCTCGTGGCCGTGCTTTTCCGCGTAGGCCTCGATGAGGTGGTCGGCGCGGTACCGCTTGTGGCAGGCCAGGCACTCGGTCAGCGGGTCGGTGAAGTTCGTGACGTGGCCGCTCGCCTCCCAGACCTCGCGGGCGAGGATCACCGACGAGTCGATGCCGACGATGTCCTCCCGCCCGGTGACCATCGACCGCCACCACTGGCGCTTGATGTTGTTCTTCAGCTCCACGCCGAGGGGCCCGTAGTCCCAGGCCGCGCGCAGGCCGCCGTAGATCTCGCTCGACGGGTATACGAAGCCGCGCCGCTTGCTCAGGTTGACGATGGCGTCAAGGCGGTCGCTGCGTAGTGCCATTGGGCTCTCCATCCGGCTGGCGGTCGGCGGGCGCGGCGGGCGCGGTCCCCGGTTCGGATCCGGCACCGCGTGCCAGGCATCGCAGGACATCGCCGCGCCTGTGCGTCATGCCGGAGACCATCAGCTTATGAGGCGGCGCCTGCGAACGCGAACCGGAACCGGCCCGCCGTGAGCCCGCCGTGAGCCCGCGGTCAGCCCGCGGTCAGCTCCCGCCGGGCACGGCGCCGGGGACGGCGCCGGGGACGGCGTTCGGGATCGCTCCGCCGAAGCGCCGGTCCCGCGCGGCGTAGATCTCGCACGCGTGCCACAGGTGCCGCCGGTCGAAGTCGGGCCACAGCGTGTCGAGGAAGACCAGTTCCGCGTACGCGGACTGCCAGAGCAGGAAATTGGACAGCCGCTGCTCGCCCGAGGACCGCACGAACAGGTCGACGTCCGGGATGCCCGGCTCATCCAGGTACCGGGCGAAAAGCTTCTCGTCGATCTTGTCCGGGCGGATCTTCCCGGCCGCCACCTCGGCGGCGATCGCGGCGGCGGCGTCGGCGATTTCCGCGCGACCGCCGTAGTTGACGCAGAACTGCAAGGTCAGCACGGTGTTGCCCGCCGACAGTTGCTCGGCGTACTCCAGTTCGCGGATCACGCTGCGCCACAGCTTCGGCCGCCGCCCCGCCCACCGGATCCGTACGCCCATTTCGTTGAGCAGGTCACGGCGGCGGTGGATCACGTCGCGGTTGAAGCCCATCAGGAACCGGACCTCGTCCGGGTGACGGCGCCAGTTCTCGGTGGAGAACGCGAACGCGGACAGGTACGGGATGCCGAGTTCGATGGCGCCCATGATCACGTCGAGCAGGGAGGACTCGCCTTCCTTGTGCCCCTCGGTGCGGGGCAGGCCGCGCTGCCTGGCCCACCGGCCGTCGCCGTCCATCACCAGGGCGACGTGCCGCGGGATCAGCTCGGGCGGTATGGCGGGGGGACGGGCGCCGCTCGGATGGGGGTCCGGCGGCCGCACCGGCCCGGGCCGGTCAGGGGTCTTGCTCAAGCGCGCTCCACATGACGCAACGACCGTATCGAGTGCTCCAGGTGCCACTGCAAGTACGCGGCGACCAGGCCACTGCACTCTACCCGGTGCCTGCGCTCGCTTCGCATGGCGCTGTCCCAGTCGCCGCGCAGCAGCGCGAGCATCAGCGCGATGGTGGGCGGCCCCGGCGACGCGGCGCCCGGCGGCCGGCAGGACGCGCAGACCATGCCGCCCGCCGCGACCGCGAACGCGGTCAGCCGCGTTCCCGGTGCGGCCGGCGGGCCGCCGGCCGCAAGCGCGGCGGTGGCGGCGGGGGAGGTCGTGGCGGCGGCAGCGATGGCGGGGCCGGGCGCGCCGCACCGGGCGCACTCCTCAAGCGCGGGCGCGTACCCGGCGACGGCCAGCGAGCGCAGCAGGTACGCGTCGAGCACCAGGCGCGGTTCGCGCGCGGCGCCCCCCGCGCTCGCCTCCGTCTCGCCGAGCGCCCGCAGCCCGCCGATCAGCAGGAGGAACTGGCGCAGCGCGGGCTCTTTCTCCATCGGGGTGAACCGCTCGGCGACCTCCAGCATCGCCGTGCCCGCGGTGTACCGGGGGTAGTCTCCGGCCAGCGGCGCGCCATAGGGCCGGATCACCTCGGCCTGCGTGATCACGTCGAGCGACCGGCCGGGGTGGATCAGCACGTCCACGTGGGTAAACGGCTCAAGCCGGGCGCCGAACCGGGACGTGGTGCGCCGCACCCCCTTGGCGACCGCGCGCACCCGCCCGTTCTGCCTGGTCAGCAGGGTGATGATGCGATCCGCCTCGCCAAGCTTCTGCGTCCGCAGCACAACCCCGTCATCCCGGTACCCGAGCACGCTTCCCATTCTCCCCCACCGGGGGTCCTGTCGCGTCATGCCGAACGGACGGTGGCGCTGTCAGAGGCGCCACCGCTCGTTCGGGATGATGAGGGACGGGAACTAGCTACGGCGAGACCGGTTGACGGCGGACAGCACCGCGCGCATGGACGCCGTCGCGGTGTTGGTGTCGATGCCGACGCCCCAGAGGACCTGGCCGCCGGTGGCTACCTCCACGTAGGCGGCCGCCTGCGCATCG
Source organism: Trebonia sp. (assembly GCA_035294225.1). GTDB lineage: Bacteria > Actinomycetota > Actinomycetes > Streptosporangiales > Streptosporangiaceae > Trebonia. The sequence goes on along the minus strand of DATGLH010000042.1, from coordinate 3,685 downwards.
GTGCCCTCGGTGAGGGCGTGCTCGGCGTAGTCGAGCACCCGCACGTCGATGCCGACCGACGCGAGCGCGGCGCAGAACGCGGAGATCGGTCCGTTGCCGACGCCCTGCACCTCCTGCGCGGCGCCGTCGACCGAGATCTCCGCCGTGAGCACGTGCTTGCCGTCGACGACCGACGAGGACTGATGGTCCAGCAGCGCCACCGGGCCGTCGGCCAGGTATTCGCCGCTGAAGATGTCCCACATCTCGTCCGGGGTGACCTCGCCGCCTTCGGCGTCGGTGCGGGCCTGGATGACCTTGGAGAACTCGATTTGCAGGCGGCGCGGCAGGTCGAGGGAGTGGCCGGTCTTCATCACGTACGCCACGCCGCCCTTGCCGGACTGGGAGTTGACCCGGATCACGGCCTCGTAGGTGCGGCCCACGTCATGGGGATCGACCGGCAGGTAGGGGACGTTCCACGGGTACTCGTGGAACGGCACGCCGGCCGCCTCCGCCTCCGCCTCGAGCGCCTCGAAGCCCTTCTTGATCGCGTCCTGGTGCGAGCCGGAGAACGCGGTGTAGACGAGCTCGCCCGCGTACGGGTGGCGCGGATGCACCGGCAGCTGGTTGCAGTACTCGGCGGTGCGGCGGATCTCGTCGATGTTCGAGAAGTCGATCATCGGGTCGATGCCCTGGCTGAACAGGTTCAGGCCGAGGGTGACCAGGCAGACGTTGCCGGTCCGCTCGCCGTTGCCGAACAGGCAGCCCTCCACCCGGTCCGCGCCGGCCAGCATCGCGAGCTCGGCGTCCGCGACGGCGGTGCCGCGGTCGTTGTGCGTGTGGACGGACAGGCATATGTGATCGCTGCGGGAGAGGTTGCGGCTCATCCACTCGATCTGGTCGGCGTAGATGTTCGGGGTAGACCGCTCGACGGTGCACGGCAGGTTGAGGATGATCTCACGGCCCGGGCCCGGCTGCCAGACGTCCATGACCGCCTCGCAGGTCTGGAGGGCGAAGTCCAGCTCGGTGTCCATGAAGATCTCGGGCGAGTACTCGTAGCCGAAGTCGGTGCCGTCGCCGAGGATCTTCTCGGCGTATTTCATGACGTGCCGGGTGCCCTCGACGGCGAGCTGCTTGCACTCCTCGCGGCCGATGCGGAACACGACCTTGCGGAACGTCGGCGCGGTCGCGTTGTACAGGTGCACGGTGGCCCGCTGGGCGCCCTCCAGGCTCTGCACGGTGCGCTCGATCAGGTCCTCGCGTGCCTGGGTGAGCACCGAGATCCGCACGTCTTGCGGGATGCGGCCGGATTCGATCAGCTCGCGGACGAAGTCGAAATCGGTCTGGCTCGCGCTCGGGAAACCGACCTCGATCTCCTTGTAGCCCATCTTGACGAGCAGGTCGAACATGGCCCGCTTGCGGGCCGGCGACATCGGGTCGATCAGGGCCTGGTTGCCGTCCCGCAGGTCAGTGGACAGCCAGCGGGGAGCGTGCGTGATGGTCTTCGACGGCCACGTGCGGTCGGGCAGGTCGACCGGTTTGAACGGGGCGTACCGGTGGCACGGCATCCCGCTCGGCTGCTGGCGCACGGGCACGACAGGCCGGTAGGAGGGATTCTGCATCGTAGCTGCTTCCTTCGTTTCGGGATTGTCCTTGGTGGCGGCCAGCGGACATGCCTCAAACCCGCGACGAGGGAGCCGGCCTTATCGGCCCCCGCCGCGGCTGCTAAGCAGGAGCAGCTCGCGCAGCATGGCGTCAGCCAGCATACCAGTCCGGGCTGCCCGCGGAAAAAGGATTCGCGCCGCGCGGGCCGGTGCGGTTGGCTGGGCGCATGCGCATCCTGCGATGGGACCCGGCGGACGCCGACACGGCCATGGCGTGCTATGCCGTCCAGGTGGCCGCGCACGCGGCCGACGAGCCGGCCGAGCCGCCGAAGTCCGCCGGGACGTTCCGCTTCGTCCTGGCGAAGGGCTTTGAAAGCAACCCGGGCGAGGTATGGGTCGTCCCCGGCGATACGGCCGGCACGGTCACCGGGTACTACCGGATCGGCCTGCCGGACCTGGAGAACCGGGACCGGGCGTCCGTCACCCCGGTCGTGCACCCGGGTGCGCGGCGGCGCGGCATCGGCCGCGAGCTGCTGCGGCACGCCGCCGGGCGGGCCGCGGCGGACGGGCGGACGGTCCTGGAGGGCGTGGCGCTCGAGGACTCCGCCGGGGACGCGTTCGCGCGGCGGATCGGCGCCGCGCTTTCCCTCGAGGAGGTCCGGCGCGTCCAGGACCTGCGCAAGATCCCGCCGGGGCGTGTCGCCGAGATCCGCGGGACGGCGGCGCGGGCGGCGGCCGGCTACTCGCTGGTCACGTGGACCGGCCCGGTCCCGGATGAATACTGCGGCCAGGTGGCGGAGGTGTTCAACGCGTCCGCCGACGCGCCGCACGGCGAGGCGGTAGAGCCGGAGGTCTGGGACGCCGAACGGATCCGCGAGCGCGCCGCCGGCGTGGTGCGGGCCGGCTGCCTGCGCGGCTACACGGTCGCGGCGGTGCACGACGCGACCGGCGAGATGGCGGCCATAACCCAGATTGCGGTCGACCCCGAGCACCCACAGTGGGCATACCAGGAGCTCACCGCCGTGACCAGGCCGCACCGCGGGCACCGGCTCGGGCTGCTGGTCAAGGCGGCGATGCTGGAGTGGCTGGCTGCGGCCGAGCCGGCGCTCGAGCGCGTCACGACCGGGAACGCCGCCGCCAACGAGCACATGATCGCGATCAACGAGGCGCTGGGATATGAGGTGGTGAAGCCCGGCTACCGGTTCTACGAGATACCGGTCGCCACGGTGCTGGAGCGCGGGCCGCGGGCCCGGCCGTAGCGGCCCTGCCCGGCCGCTCAGCCGCCCGGCCGCGGCGGCCTCAGCCGTAGAAGCCCCTCAGCCGTAGAAGCCAAGGCGGCGTAGCTGCCTGGGGTTGCGCTGCCAGTCCTTGGCGACCTTGACGTGCAGGTCCAGGTAGACCCTGGTGCCGAGGAGCGCCTCGATCTGGCGGCGGGCCCGGGTGCCGACCTCCCTCAGCCGCGCGCCCCTGGTCCCGATGACGATCGCCTTCTGGCTGGGCCGCTCCACGTAAAGCTCGGCGTGCACGTCGGTCAGGTCCGGCTGGCCCGGCCGCGGCCCCATCTCCTCGACGACCACCGCGATCGAGTGCGGCAGTTCGTCCCGCACGCCGTCGAGGGCCGCCTCGCGGATCAGCTCGGCGACCATGATCTGCTCGGGCTCGTCGGTGAGCTCGCCGTCCGGATACAGCGGCGGCCCTTCGGGCAGGTACCCGACCAGGACGTCCGCGAGCACGTCGAGCTGGTACCCGGTGACCGCGGACACCGGCACTATGTCGGCCCAGTCTCCGAGCGCGCTGACCGCGAGGAGCTGCTGCGCGACCCGTTCCGGGGAGGCCTCGTCGGCCTTGGTGACGATCGCGACGACCGGGGTGCTCTTCAGGCTGGCGAGTTCCCGGGCCAGGTACCTGTCGCCCGGGCCCACCGGTTCCGCCGCCGGGACGCAGAAGCCGACCACGTCCACCTCGGTCAGGGTCGAGCGGACCAGGCTGTCCAGCCGCTCGCCGAGCAGCGTGCGAGGCCGGTGCAGGCCCGGCGTGTCCAGCAGGACGAGCTGCGCGTCCGGCCGGTGCACGATCCCGCGGATCACCCTCCGCGTGGTCTGGGG
>DATGLH010000041.1:0-23782 GCA_035294225.1 Trebonia sp. | reverse complement strand
GCCCCGCGCCCCCGTGAAGGCCCCCGGAACCGGCCCGCGCCCGGCGAAGGGTCCCGGAACTGCCCCGCGCCCCCGTGAAGGCTCCCGGAACCGGCCCGCGCCCGGCGAAAGCCCCCGGGAACCGGCCCGCGCCCGGCGAAGGCCCCCCGGAACCGGCCCGCGTCCCGCGAAGGCCCCGCGGCGGGCGCCCCCTCGCGCGGCGCGGCCATTTTTCATTCCGAACGGACGGCGGCGGCTGCGGACAGGCGATGGCTGACCCCGGTGCGGCGCTAGGCCTCGGACTTGGCGCGGGCGGGGGATTCGCCCGCGACCGCGGCGTCCTCCCGGTTACGGACCAGCCGGGACACCTCGGTGCGCAGCCGCACGAACTCGGGCAGCTCCTTGGTCGCGATCTGGTCTCTCGGCCACGGCAGGCGCACCGGCAGGTCCGCGCGGACCCGGCCCGGGCCCGGGGTGAGGACGATGACCCGGTCGGCGACGTAGACGCTTTCGTCGATGTCGTGGGTCACGATCAGGATCGTGATATCCCGCTCCCGCCTTACCCGCAGCACGAGGTCTTCAAGGTCCTCCCTGGTCTGCGCGTCCACCGAGCCGAACGGCTCGTCCATCAGCAGCAGCACCGGGTCGCACGCGAGGGCACGGGCGATGGCGACCCGCTGCTGCATCCCGCCCGACAGCTGCCACGGGTACTTCTCCCCGACGCCGGACAGGCCGACGGCGGCGAGCGAGGCGTCGGCCGCTTTCCTGCGGGCCGCCCGGCTGCGCGTGGTGCGGCGCAGCGGCATCGCCACGTTGTCCCGGACCGACAGCCACGGGTAGAGCGACCGGCCGTAGTCCTGCAGGACCACGGCGAGGCCGTCGGGAACGTCGCGCACGGGCTCGCCGCGCAGCACGACCTGCCCGGCGGTCGGGACGATCAGGCCGCCGATGCAGCGCAGCAGGGTCGATTTCCCGCAGCCGGACGGGCCGACGATGCTGACGAGCTCTCCCTGCGCCACGCTCAGGTTCACCTGGTCGATGGCCACGTGCGCGGCGTCGCCGCGGCCATAGGCCCTGGTCAGGCCCGTTACCTCAAGCATGTCATTCCCGTTCTCTGTGAGAGGTGTGCCAGGCCAGGATGAGCCGTTCCGCCCCGCCGAGCAACTCGTTGAGGAGGTAGCCGAGGATGCCGAGCAGGACGATCGTCGACCACAGGAGGGTCATGTCGAACGAGTTCGACGCGTTGCTCATCTCATAGCCGATGCCGTTGCTGGCCCCGACCAGCTCGGCGAAGACCATCAGGATGAGGGAGAGCGACAGGCTGAGCCGGAGGCCGGCGAACGCCTTCGGCAGCGCGGCGGGAATGACGATCCACACCAGCCGCTCCCACCGGGACAGCCTGAAGGCCCGCGCGGTCTCCAGCTGCACGGCGTCCACCGAGGCGGCCCCGTCAATCGTGTTCAGCAGGATCGGCCAGACCGTGCCGAACGCGATCGTGGCGACCTCCATCTGGGTGCCGAGCTTGAACAAGACGATGAACACCGGCGCCATCGTGACCACGGGCAGCGCGCGGGCGAATTGCAGCAGCGGGTTCAGGTAGTCGGTGACGACCGGGGACCGGCCGAGGGCGATCCCCAGGGGCACGCCGATGGCGGCGGCGATCGCCAGGCCCGACAGGACCCGGCCGAGGCTCGGCAGCAGGTTGGCTGTCGCGTCCGGCGTGAGGAACGCGTGCGCGGCCGGGCCGGAGAACCACAGGCGGTGCATCCGGGCCACGATCGCCGAGGGCGGCGGGAAGAACGAGCTGCGCGCCGCCGACGCCCACAGCTGCCAGCCGGCGATCCCCGCGGCCAGCACGACCCAGCGCCACACCCAGCTCGTCCGCTGCCAGCTCATCCCGTCTCTCCCAGCCGCGCGTGGTGCCAGCGCAGCAGCCGGCGCTGCGCACCGGTCAGCAGCAGGTCAAGGACGAGGCCGAGGACGCCGGTCCATATCGTGGCCGCCAGGATCACCGTGGTGTTGCCCGCCCCGGTGCTCTGCTGCGCGATGTACGCGCCGATCCCCGGGCCGTTGATCGGGCCCGTGATGTACCCGGTGGCGATGTCGAGGATCAGCGCAACGGCCGAGGCGAGCCGGATCCCGGTGCCGATGAACGGGGCCGCGCTCGGCAGCGACACCATCCAGACGGCCTCGGCCCTGGAGAACCCGAAGGCGCGATGGGTTTCCTTCGCGACCGGGTCGACGTCGTCGATGCCGGCGATCGTGTTGTAGAGCACCGGCCAGATCGCGCCGTAGACGATCAGCGTGGCCGTCATCCGCAGCCCGGGCCCGAGCAGCAGGCTCACCAGCAGGATGAGCGCGACCGACGGGATGGGCCGCATGAACTCGACGATGGCCCGGGTGGCGACCCGCACGCCGGGCAGGCTGCCGAGCAGCACCCCGAGCGGGACGCCCACGGCCACCGTGATGGCCATCCCGAGCGCCCAGGCCTCCAGGGTCGCGCCGAGGTCGGCGATGAACCGGCCGTTGCCCGCCAGCAGCACCGCCCGCCACAGCACCGAGGATGCCAGCGGCAGCGCCGCGCGGCTGATGATCCCGAGCCGCCCCGCCGCCTCGGCGAGCAGCAGGAACGCGACGACGCCGGCCGCGCCGCGGGCCCAGCGGCCGGCCCAGGCCGGCCGCCGCCGGCCTGGGCCGGCGGCGGCCGGGTCCGTGCCGGTGACAGAAGCCATCGGCGGGTCAGCGCAAGAGCAGCGAGGTCACGTCCGACGGCGTGGCGAGGCCGCCGCTCTTCATCAGCGTGGCAACGCGCTGGAGCAGCGCCGTGGTCAGCGTGTCCGGGTACGTGCCGAGCGGCAGGCTGGCCGCTGCCTGGGCGGTGATCTTGGTGTAGCTGGGCAGCAGGCTCCGGACCACGTCCGGGTGCGCGTCCGCGTAGGCGTTGCCCTTCGCCAGGGCCTGCTGGAAGGCACGGGCCGCGGCCGCGTGCTGCCGCACCCAGGTCTGGGTCGTCACGTACGCCGACAGCGGGAAGTCAGCCGTCGGCCCGGTGCAGGTGGAGGTCACCAGCTTGCCGCCGGCCGCGAGCGCGGCGGACAGGAACGGCTCCACCGCGCTGATGGCACTCACCCGGCCGGCCTGGAGCGCGGAGACCATGTCGGGGAAGGGAATCTGGACGTAGTGCACGGAGCTGGCGTTCACGCCGCTGGCCTGGAGCACGGCGTTGGTCGTGAGCGTCTGGATGTTCTGTGTCAGGTTGACCGCGATCGTCTTGCCTGCCAGGTCGGCCGGCTTGGTGATGCCGGACGACGGCATCGCCACGAGGCCGTAGGAGTCCGTCGAGCAGTTAACCGCCGGGGCCAGGAACTCGACCGGGAACGTCCCGTTCGCCTGCGCCTCGAGGAAGGACACGTAGTTCGCCCCGCCGATGACGTCGATGCTGCCGTGCAGCAGGTCGGGGATCGCGGTCGTGCTCTGGGTCACGGTCTTGACGGTGACGTTCAGGCCCGCCTGCGTGAAGTACCCCTTCTTGAGCGCCACCTGTAGCCCCGCGGTGTCGACGACGGGCAGCGACCCGACGACGATGCTGGTCCCCGCGGCGGTGCCGCCGGCGGGCGAACTGGCGCCCGGGGCGCCGCCTGAGCTGCTGCTCGAACTGCTGCCGGAACTGCACGCGGCGGCGAGCACGGCGACGGAAATGGCGCTCATGACGCTGAGGCCGAGCCGGCTGGGGCGGGAATATTTCATGACACTCCTTTGGACGGCGCGTTATCTGGGGGGACGCGATGGTGCCTGAGCGTCGCTTCCTTCGGGGTCCACGTCCGGGGATTCGCCTTTGGGGGTTTTCGTTGAAACGAGACGATCATGCACGGGGGAAAGGCTTTCGTCGAGCCCCCGGCGCTGACCGCCGGGGACAGGCGCCCGGCGCGGCGGCTGCGGTGTCCGCCTGGCCCGGGCCCGGGCGCTGGGGCTTCCCGGCCGGCACGGCGCGGGTCCGCCTGGCGCCGCCGCGAGGAGCCGCCGGTGACCTGAGGCAGCCGGGTTCCCCTGCGCACGCTGGTGATCCCCTGGCGGCGCAGGACGAAGGCGGCGTCCCTCACCGGCATCGCGGCCCCCTTGCCGAGTGCGATTTGCCCTACCGTAGGACGCGGCGTTATCACGGGGCCAATAGGTAATCCTCTGGTACGTTATCGATGAAATCTATATGAGTGACTTCGACCTGAACCTGGTCCGGGTATTCGTCCTGCTGTACGAAACCCGCAGTGTCACGGCGACCGCGGACGCCGTGCACGTAAGCCAGCCGACCGTCAGCTACAGCCTGGCCAAGCTGCGGCGGCACTTCGGCGACGAGCTGTTCCGCCGCTCGGGGCACGGGCTTTCCCCCACGGCGGCCGCGGACCGGCTGTACGAGCCGTTGCGGCAGTCGCTCGCCACGATCCAGCAGGCCATTTCCCCCGCCCCGGCGTTTGACCCGGCGACGTCACGGGCCCGCTTCGCTATCGGCCTGTCCGACCTCGGCGAGGCCTCGCTGCTGCCGCTGCTGCTCGCACCGCTGCAAGCACGGGCGCCCTCGGTCTCGCTCGTGGCGCGCCCGCTCGACATGTCCGATTCTCCCCGCCAGCTCGCTAACGGCGAGGTGGACGCGTTCATCGCGACGCCGGTGCTCACCTCGCCGCAGATGCGCCGGATCCCGCTGTTCTCAGAAAGCTACGTCGTCATGGTCACCGACCGCCATCCCCGGGTCCGGGGCGATTCGGTGACCGTCGCCCAGCTGCGCGCCGAGCGGCACATCCTCGTCGACGGGCCGTTCGGCCACGTCGGCCCCAAGCTCGCGCTGCAAACCCTGGAGCTGCTCGACCGCGTCGCGCTTCAGGTCGGCAAGTTCTCGGTGCTGCCGTACCTGGTGCAGCACTCGGAACTGGTCGCCATCGTGCCCGAGTACCTCGGCCGCGCCTACGCCGCCACTCACCCGGTGCGGCTGCTGCGGCTGCCGATCAGCCTGGAACCGATCGACGTCGCCCTGTACGCGCTGCCAGAGCGCTCGCGCACCCCTGCCCAGCGCTGGCTCGTCGATTTCCTCGTGCGGACACTCGCCGAGGACAGGGCCGCGCCCGGCGACCGCGCGATCTGACGCCCGGCGACCGCGCGATCTGACCGGTGCCGGCCACGGCGGCCGCTCCATCGGAGTTCCCCCGGGCGCTGCCGCCTGTCCGGCGGGGAGGACCCGCGCCATTTCGCCCGGGGTCAGCCGCCCGAGTCCGGCGGCGATGGCGGCGGGCGCAATGGGGCCACCCGCGTACCCCGCTGCGATGTGGCGACCCGGCCGCGGGCCGCCTCGCGGCCGGGCCCGGCCATGCCCGGCGCCAGGAGCGCGCCTCGCCGGGGCAGGCGGACGGCCGCCTGCCCCGGCCGTGAGCTCCGTCATTGCACGATGATCAGTCCGGTGCTCTGGGGGAAGACAGGGTCGTTGTAGTAATACTCCCGTGGCGTGCGGAACGTGTGGCTGAACGACTGCCCGGGCGCCAGGACCCCGCTGTCAAACTCGTGGTCGAAGAACGACGCCGCCCCGTGGGAGAATGAGTTGCCGGCGGGGTTGGTGAACGTCACGGTGGTCCCGGCCGGGATGACCAGTGCCTGGGGCGCCATGGCGTTCTGCGCTACGGTGTTCTCCGTGCTGCCGGGCGCGCCGGCGGCGGCGTCCCAGATCCGGCCGAGCGTGACGGTGTTGCCCGCGGCTGCTCCGGTCACCGGGGTGGCCGTGATCGGGTTGCGGGTGGGCGGCGGGGCCGGCGCGGCGGCCTGCGGTACGCTGCCGTCGAGTTTGAACGCCCATAGGCTGTCGCCGTAAGGGGTGGCAGGCCCTACCGGCTCCCACTCGCCGCCGGCGAGGATCGCGATGTACTGCTCCCCGTCGATCTCGTAGCTGATCGGGCAGGTGTTCGCGCCGGCGCCGCACTGCCATGTCCACAGTTCCTCGCCGGTGGCGTCGTCCATGGCGGCGAGCGTCCCGTCCGGGCGTCCCTGGAAGATCAGCCGGCCGGCCGTGGTCAGCACCCCCGTGCCAAGGGACAGCCACCATTTGCTTGGCTTACGCCAGACGACCGTGTTCGTCCGCGGGTCGACCGCCGCGAGGCCCCCGGCCATGTACTCACCGTACGGGCGGGGGGTGCTGGCCAGTCCGCCGCGGGCGTTGGAGAAGGCGGTATCGATGAGGCTGTAACCGACGTACACATACCCGGTGTCCAGGCTGAATGAGTCGTAGGCCCAGTTCCCGCCGCCCACCGCGCCGGGGAAGATGATGGTGGGACGGTCCCACGCGGGCGTGAAGATGGGGCCCTTCGGGTAGAAGGGCACCGGCCTGGTGGCATCGCCGTCGCTGGGGAACTGCTCGGGAACGAAGGGCTCGCCGCCGGGGAACGGCTGGGTCGGCCAGGTGAGCTGCCGCGAATCCTGGGGGACGGGACGTTCCTCGACGCCGTGCACGGGCTCGCCCGTGACGCGATCGAGGATGTAGAACATGCCTGCCTTGCTGCCGTAGACGACGACCTTGCGAACCTCGTCCTCGATCCGCAGGTCGGCCAGCACGGGAGCCATCACGTTATCGCAGTCCCACAGGTCGTGGTGGACGGACTGGAAGTGCCAGCGGCGGCTGCCGGTCTTGGCGTCGAGCGCCACCAGCGAGTTGGCGAACAGGTTGGCGCCCTCCCGGGTGGATCCGTCGGTGCGCGGATACGGGTTGCCGAACGTCCAGTAGACGAGGCCCAGGTCGGGGTCGATGGCCGGGTGGACCCAGGGGACGGCGCCGCCTGACTGCCACGATGTACCCGCCCAGGTGTCGTTGCCGTATTCGCCCGGCCCGGGGCAACTCCAGAACGTCCAGACGATCGCTCCGGTGGCCGCGTCGAGCGCGTACGCGTGGCCGCGCGCGCCGACCACGCTGCCGTTCATGCCGATGTAAACCAGGCCGTCGAAGTACGTGCAGGCGGCGGCGAGGACACCGGGCTGCAGCCCGTGCTGCGGCTCGTTGAGCAGCGGGGTCTGCCAGACGACCGCCCCGGTCCTGGCGTCGAGCGCGTAGGCGATGTTCGCCCCCGAGGTGGAGAAGACCAGGCCCTGGCCGAGCCCTACCCCGCGCATGTCGGTAGTGGCCTGCGGGCTGCCGACCGCCGTCTTCCAGATGATCTCGCCGGTCTTGCCGTTGACGGCGAACACGTTCTGCTGGGTGGTCTGGACGTACAGCACGCCGTCCTGGGCGACCACCGTGCATTCCTGGTACTGGGCCGTGCTGCCGCCCTCGAGGTGGGTGCGCCAGGCGCCGCCGAGCCGCCGCACGTTGGCCCGGTTGATCTGGCTGAGCGTGGAGTAGTTCTTGTTCCCCAGGTCCCCGCCCACCTTGGGAAAGTCCCGGCCGGCCAGGCCCATGCTCTTCGGCTGCGGCGGCACCGGCCGGGCCAGGCCGGGGGGAGAGGCCGTGGCCGGCGCGGCGGCCCGCGCGCCTGCCCCGTCCGCGGCCGCCTGCGCGGTCTTGCCCGTGGCGAGAACAACGGCGCCTGCCGTGGTGGCCGCGCTTCTGGTCAGGAACTGGCGTCTATCCACCGGAAACCTCCTTGGTCCACTAGATGGATCGATCGAACCATTTAACGGACTAAAACTAACCATGTGCCCATGGCTGGTGCAAGACCCCTTGTGCGGACGGGAGGGCCGTGCCTACAGTTACGTGAACCAGTAAGCGGATCGATTGATCCACCAAGCGGACCATGGGAGGTCGGTATGCGAAGACGGTCCATGCTGGCCGCTGCCGCCGCGCTCGTCAGCGCCGCGTCACTGGGCTTCGGCGCCGGTGCGCTGGCGACGCCGCGCGCGCCGGACGGCAGCGGCTACACGACCAACGGCTACACGGACCTGGGAGGCTTCCCGGAACCGCAGGTATGCCACGGCACCGACCCGGCGTGCTATCACGACTGGGGAAACTTCGATCCGGCGAAGAACGGCTACCACCTGCTCGTATACACGTACACGAACGGGCCGCGGCACGCTGACCTCGGCCCGGCCCTGGCGCCCGGGCTCGACCCGCCGCTGACGGCCGCCAACGTGGTGCAGAACTCCATCATCCAGATGGGCAAGAAGAATGGCTTCAGCGTGGACTGGACTGAGGACGAGACGGTCTTCGACAACCCCGCGACGCTGTTCAAGTACAACGCGATCTTGTTCTTCACTTCGCGCGACGTCCTTAACGACGCCGGCCAGACCGCCCTGCGGGTATACATCGAGGGCGGCGGGGCGTTCATCGGCGTGCACAACGCCTTCGGCACTAACTACAACTGGGACTGGTTCCGCGGCCTGCTCGGCGGCGCCCAGCTGTACGACCACGCCGCGCTGCAGACCGGGACGGTCGACGTGCTCGACCCCGATGACGCGTCAACCCAGGGGCTGCCGAGAACCTGGACCGGCGAGGACGAATGGTACAACCTGGTGCCCGAGCCGCAGGGGGTACGGTTCCTCGCGGCCGTCGATGACGGTACCCTCGCGCAGGGCCAGCGCGGGTACTACGGCGACCCGGGCATGGGGCCGTTCCATCCCGTCGCCTGGTGTCAGTACTACGACGGCGGGAAGGCGTGGCTGACCACGCTCGGGCACGACGCGGGCGACTGGGAATCGCCCTCGACGTTCCCGGGCGCGCAGTACTTCCAGCAGATGCTCCTGGGCGGCATCGAGAGCGCCATGGGCATGAAACCGTTCTGCCAGGGGCCCGGCCAGCAGCATGGCTCCTGACCGGACGGCCGCCCCGGCCGCCGGGACCGATGTCCTGGTGGCCGGGAGCGGGGCCGCCGGGCTGACGGCGGCGCTGGCGGCCGCGGCGGGCGGTGCCCGGGTGCTTCTCGCCGAACGGGCGGCGCAGGCCGGCGGGACCACGGCGCTGTCCTTCGGCCGGGTGTGGGTTCCGGTGAACCATCACCTGGCCGGGGACAGCCCGGAAGCGGCCCGCGCCTATCTCGCGGGCCTGTTCAGCGAGCGGTACCCGCACATGACCGAGGCGTTCATCGCGGGCGCGCCCGAGATGGCGCGGTTCGTCGAGCGGCATGCCCCGCTGCGCTTCGTCCCGTGCGCCGGCTATCCCGACTATCACCCGTCGCGGCCCGGCGCGTCACCCGGCGGGCGAGCGCTGGACATCGCGCCCGTGGACCTCACGTCGCTTACCCCGCTGGCCGCGGCGGTGCGGACCTCGCCGGGGCATGTTCCGCTCACCCACGCGGAATGGGAGGAGTGGCGGTTCCCGCGGCGGTTCGACTGGGCGCTGCTTGACGAGCGGAACCGGCGGGGCATCCGGGCAGGCGGTACCGGGCTGGTAGCCGCGCTGCTCGACGGCGCCGTCCGCGCCGGTGTCCGCGTGCTGACCCGCACGCGGCTGCTGCGGGCGCGGCTTGACCAGGCCGGGGCGATCGCCGGCGCGACGCTGGCCAACGATGGCCAGGTCATGGACATCGGCGTGTCAGCCGTCATCCTGGCCACCGGCGGCTTCGACCGCGATCAGGAACTGCGCGCCCGGTTCCTGCCGCCCCCGGTGGCGGCTACCGGGGCGCCGCCGGGCAACACCGGAGACGGCCTGCGCATTGCCGCCGCGGCCGGCGCGCAGCTTGAGAACACGGGCCAGGGCTGGTGGATGCCGATGGTCGAGATCCCGGGCCTGACGATCGAGGGGGAGCCGTATTACCAGTCGCTCATCCGCGAGCGCGCGCTCCCGCGCCAGATCGTGGTCAACGGGGCGGGGCGCCGCTTCGCTGACGAGGCGCTGCCGTACAACGAGTTCGGCAAGGCCATGAATCAGCGGGACGCGGCCGGTGGTTACCCGAACCGGGTTGCCTGGATGATCCTCGACGAGGGCTTCCGGCGGAAGTACACATTCCCCGCGGCCCGGCCTGGCGACACCGTGCCTGACTGGGTGCTCCAGGCCGGGTCCGTCGCAGAGCTGGCCGCCGTTACCGGGGCGGACGCAAGCACGCTCGCGGACACCATCGGCCGGTGGAACCGGGGCTGCGCCGCCGGCGCGGACCCCGAGTTCGGCCGCGGCGGGAACGCCTACGAACGGTTCATGGGCGATCCCGGGGCCGGGCCGAACCCGACCCTCGGCCCGCTGGACCAGCCGCCCTACTACGCGGTCCGGGTCCTGTCCGGCACCATCGGCACCAAGGGCGGGCCGGTCACCGACGCCAGCGCCCGGGTGCTCACGGCATCCGGAGCGCCGGTCCCCGGCCTGTACGCCGCGGGCAACGCAGCCGCGTTCTGGACCGCCGACGGCTATCCCGGCCCAGGTGCCACCCTGGGCATCGCCATGACCATGGGCTACCTCGCGGGCTGTCACGCCGCCGCATACGCCCGCAAACCCCTAGAGCCCTAGGTAAACCGACCGGACGCGGGGGTTGCCGCGCAGTTCGGCAGACGTGCCGGACAGGGCGACCTCGCCGTTCTCCAGGACCAGGCAGTCGGTGGTGGCCTCGAAGGTGAGCATGGCGTTCTGCTCGACGAGCAGCAGGCTCAGGCCGTCGTCCCGCAGCCGCCGCAGGGTCTCGCCGATGACCTCGACGAGCTTGGGCGACAAGCCCATGGAGGGCTCGTCGAGCAGCAGCAGCACGGGCTTGGCCATCAGCGCCCTGCCGATGGCCAGCATCTGCTGCTGGCCGCCGGACAGCGCGCCGGCCAGCCTGCCGCGCATCTGGCCGAGCACTGGGAACAGCTCGTAGACCTCGGCGAGGGATGCCCGGGCCTGCCCGTCCCAGCGGCGCGCGTACGCCCCGAGGAGCAGGTTCTTCTCCACGCTCAGCCCGGGGAAGACGTGGCGGCCCTCGGGGACGTAGCCGATGCCCAGCCGCACCATGGCGCGCGCCGGCACCCTGGCCAGGTCGCGGTCGCCGAAGCGGACCTCGCCGGCCGCGCGCGGCACCAGGCCCATCAGGGCGCGCAGGGTGGATGTCTTGCCGGCGCCGTTCGCGCCGATCAGGCCGACCGACTGGCCGGGGGCCACCGTGAAGCTGACCGACCTGACCGCGGAAACGCCGCCGTACCGGACGGCAAGGTTGCTGACGGCCAGCGTCTGGCCGGCGCCCGGCCCGGGATGTCTCATGGGGAAGCCTCCGTCGCGTGCGGTGCCGGCAGCGCGGACTTGCCAAGGTAGGCCTCGAGTACCGCGGGGTCGCGTGCGACCTGGGCCGGGACGCCTTCGGCGATCACGGTCCCGCTGTCCAGCACGATGACCCGCTCGCACAGCGACATCACCAGGCCCATGTTGTGCTCGATGAGCACGACGGTGACGCCGCTGTCCCGGATGGAGCGCACGATCGCGGCGAGCTGCGACCGCTCCTCGCCGTTCAGGCCGGCGGCCGGCTCGTCGAGCAGCAGCAGCCGCGGGGAGCTGGCCATCGCCCGTGCCAGCTCGAGCCGCCGCTGGATGCCGTAGGGCAGTGAGCCGGGCAGCAGGCCGGCGAATTGAGCCAAGCCAAAGCAGCCAAGCAAGCTGGCCGCGCGCCACTTCAGCTCCCGGTCGTGCCGCCACACCCCGGGCGGCCAGCCGATGTACCGCCAGCTCCACCAGGTGCGGGTGCGGTCGAGAGGGACCAGCATGTTGTCGGCCACGGTCAGGTTGCCGAACAGCCGCAGATGCTGGAACGTGCGCGCGACGCCGAGCTGGCAGATCCGGTGCGGTCCCGCGCCCGAGATCACCCGGCCGCCCAGCGATACCGTGCCGGCGGTAGGCCGGTACAAGCCGCTGATCACGTTGAACAGCGTGGTCTTGCCCGACCCGTTCGGGCCGACGATGCCCAAGATCTCGCCCTCGCGGACGGTCAGCGAGACGTCGTCGATGGCGGTCACGCCGCGGAACCTCATCACCAGGCCGGCCACTTCCAGCAGCGCCCCGCCCGCGGAACCGGGCGAGGGCGGGGCGGCGGGCAGCGGCCGGAACGGTTCCAGGGCCGCCGCCCGCCCGGTGTGCCCCCGCCAGCGCCGGTACCACGCGGCGGCCCGGCCGGGGATCCCCACGAGCCCGGCCGGGGCGAACACCACGACCGCGACGACGACCAGGCCGTAGCCGAGCTGGGCGTAGGCGGCGAGGTTGATGAGCTCCTGCTGGACGACGGTGAGGCCGATGGCGCCGATCACGCAGCCAGCCAGCGACTGCCGTCCGCCGATGATGACCATGGCGAGCAGCAGGAACATGTCGGCGATGCTGAACGTCTCCGGGGCGATGTAATGGACGAGCCCGGCGTACAGCACGCCCGCCGCGCCGCCGTAGACGCTGGCGAGCACGAAGGCGGCCATCCGCAGCATCCGGATCTCGACGCCGACGGCGCTGGCGGCCAGGGGGTCGTCCCGCATCGCCCGCATCCGCCGCCCGAGCGGGGTGCGGACGATGAACAGGCCGAAGGCGAGCCCGCCCGCGAACACGATCAGTTCCAGATAGTAATAAAGGTACTGGCTCGCCAGGTCAATGCCGAACAGCGGGGGGGTCGGGATGCCGGAGATGCCCGAGTCGCCGCCGGTGATCGGCGCGTTGGTGATCCAGTCGATGAACGCGACGGCCAGCCCCAGCGTGACGATGCCCAGGTAGTGGGACTGGATGCGCAGCGCGGGAAGCCCCACGACCAGTCCCGCGATCACCGCGGCGAGCATGGCCAGCGCGCCGGCGGTCCAGAATCCGAAGCCGTCCCGTGTGGTGAGGATCGCGGTCGCGTACGCACCGACGCCGAAGAAGGCGATCTGGGCCAGGTTGACCTGCCCGGCGATGCCCATGACCAGGCCCATACCGACCGCGAGCAGGGCGAACAGGATCGCGGTGTCCGCGACGCTGATCCAGTAGATGTTCAGCCGGTAGGGCAGCAGCCACGCCGCCACCGCGAGCACGACGAGCCCGCCGGCCCGCGCCCGTCCCGGCGACCAGAGCGACCAGGGCGGCGAGAGCGCCGGGAGCCGGCTCACGCCCGGTTCACCGTCCTCTCGCCGAAGATGCCGGTCGGCCGGATCATGACCAGGACGGTGAACACCACGAACGTGACCAGGTCGGAGTAGCCCTGGAAGGACTGCGCCGCGAACGACCCGATCACCCCGATGCCCAGGCCGCCGACGATGGCCCCGGGAATGCTGCCGAAGCCGCCCAGGATCGCCGCGGCGAAGCCCTGGATGCCGAGGGAATCACCCATCGTCGGGGTGACGTACAGCATCGGGCCGACCAGAGCGCCGGCCAGCGCGGCCAGCGCCGCGCCGATGGCGAACGAGATGGCGTTGCTGCGGCCGACGTGGATGCCGACCGCCGTGGCTGCCTCGTGGTCCATGGCGACCGCTTGCATGGCGGCCCCGTGCCTGGTGCGCTGCAAGAACAGCGTCAGCACCGCCATCGCCGCCGCGGTGACCCCGATGACCAGCACGTTATAGGCGGGAATCCGCACGCCGCCGATGTCGAACGGCGCCGTCTGGACGGGAGAGGGGACCCCGCGGCCGGACGAGGACCAGATCAAGATCGCTACCGCGTCGAGCACGGTGCCGGCTCCGATCGTCCCGATGAGCATCAGGTCGAAGTCCTTGTTCTCCAGCGGGCGCAGCACCCGCTCGATTACCAGGCCGACTGCGCCGGTGACGATCATGGCGGCCGGCACGGCCACCGCGAACGGCAGCCGTGCCGACAGATAGAACGTGGACGCCACGTACGCGCCGATCATCAGCACCGCGCCATGGGCGAAGTTGACCAGCCCCATGGTCCGGTAGACCAGCGAGAAGCCCAGTGCGACGAGGGCGTAGACCGCCCCGAAGCTCAGCCCGCTGACGAGCGTCTGGAAGAAAGACTGCACTATGTCGTCGTCTCCTGGAAGTGGGTGGCCCGCTAGCCGGCCGGCTTGATCTTCCCGTCCGTGATGATGCCGATGGACGTGGCGAAGATGCCGACGCCGCTGCTGTTGTACCTGAAGTTCCCGAGCAGTCCGGCATAGTGAACGGCGCGGATGGCGTTGGCGAGCGCCAGGCCGGTGCAGGCGTTGCACGCCTTGAGCGCGGCGATCATGACTTCGGCGCCGTCGTAGGCCTTGGCGCCGTGCAGTTCGGGCGCGGTGCCGTAGGCGGCGGTGTAGGCGGCGGCGAACTTCCGCGCGGCCGGGCTGACGTCGTTGCCCAGGTACGGTGAGCTGACGATGGTGCCGTTCGCGTTGGCGACCCCCGCGGTGGACATGTACAGCGGCGTGCCGGCCGGGGCGCCCTCGGCGATCACGGCGGTCATGCCGAGCGCGCGGGCCTGCTTGACGATGAGCCCGGACTGGGCCTCTTCGGCGCCGATGAACAGGACCTGCGGGTTCTTGGCGCGGATGGCGGTCAGCGCGGGGGTCATGTTCGTCTGGTCGGCCGGCACGACCTCGGTGGCGACCGGGGTGATGCCCAGGGACTTGAGCGAGGCCGTGAACGCCTCATCCTCCCCGGCGCCGTAGGAGTCGTTGTTGGTCAGCATCGCGATCTTCTTATAGCCCTTGGTCGTGACCAGGTACTTCGCGAGGGTGGAGTCATAGGTGAGGCCGGTCGGCCCGTTCAGGAACAGGTAAGGGCTGTGCAAGGCCAGCAGCTGGGTGGACTGGCCGGACGTGATGTTGGGGATGTGCTCCGATTCCAGGATCGGCGCCATGGCCAGGGTCACAGCGCTTTCCGCGGTGCCGAACATCGCGATGTCCCCCGCGCTGGCGATCTTGCGGGCGAGTTCGGTGCCGACCGTCGGGTCACCCTGGTCGTCGTACAGGGTCAGCTGGATCTTGCGGCCGTCGATGCCGCCGGCCGCGTTGGCCTGGTCGACGGCGAGCTTGACGCCGCGCCACTCGAACTGCCCGAGGTCGCTTTCCGAGCCGCTTTGCGCGTCGACGACTGCGATCTTGATCGGCCCGGCGACCGCGCCGCTGCTCGTCGAGCCGGAGGACGGCTGGCTGCTGCCCGGCGCGCTGCACGCCGCGGCGACGAGGGCGGCCGCGGCGGCGGCCGCCGCGGAAACAAGGCGGTATCTGGGTCTTCTGGACATGAGGTCAGCCTCCAGGTGAAGGTCAGGATCGGTTGGGGGGATCGAAGACACCTCGGTAGATGTCCGTGATGTTCCAGTGCCCCGGCGTGGGCACCGGCTCGTTGATCATCGGCACGTCGAGCACGGCGGGGCGCCGTCGCCGCAGTGCCTCGCCCAGCGCCACCCGGAACTCGTCCGGGGCGGTGACGGAGTAGCCGTCGGCGCCGCACGACCGTGCCATGGCGGCGAAGTCCGGGCTGTACGGATGGCCGTCCGGATCCCGGAACTCGCAGCCGTAGCTGGTGCCGAAGCTGGCCGCCTGCAGGTCCGCGATGGTCCCGTGGGCGCGGTTGTTCATCACCACGAAGACCACCGGCAGCCCCTGCTCGACGGCCATCGGGATGGCCGGAAGCTGTGCGCTCATGCCCCCGTCGCCGATGAGAGCCACCACCGTCCGTTCGGGATAGCCGATCTGCACCCCGATCGCGGCGGCAGGCCCGAAGCCCATCGTGGATGCCCCGCCGGGGGTGATGAAACGGCCCTCCGCGGGCAGTTCGTAGCACTGCGCGACGCCGTTCTTGTTCCAGCCGACGTCGGTGACCAGTACCGTGTCAGCGGGCACCGTGTCCCGCAGGTCGGCCAGGATGCGCTGCGGGCGGAGCGGGAATTCCTGCCCCCGCCCCTGCTCGCGGGCGGCCGCGAAGGCGCGGCTCCGTGCCGCGGTGATCGTGGCTCGCAGCCCTCCTCTTGACAGAGGTTCCGAACGGAAGGCGGTGACTGCGTCGGCTATCGCCGTGACCGCCAGCGTGGTATCCGCCACGGCGCCGAGCGTCACCGGGAAGTTCCGGCCGATCTCGGCCGGGTCGATGTCGATCTGGATCAGCCGCGACGGCGGGAACCGCCAGGTGAAGTCCGGGTGCCAGGAGCTGGCGTCGGTCTCGGCGAACCGGGTGCCGAGCGCGAGGACCACGTCGGCTTCGCGCGCGTAGGAGTTGGCGAACTCCAGTCCCCAGAAGCCGGGCATGCCGAGCACCAGCGGATGACCGTCGGGCACGACGCCCTTGGCCATGAGCGAGTGCGCTATCGGGATGTCCAGGTGCTCGGCCAGCCTGAGCAGCGCCTTACGCCCCTCAGGCGTGCGCAGGCCGCCGCCGATGTAGATCAGCGGCCGGCTGGCGCCGATCAGCTGGTCCGCGATGCGGGCGGCGACGCCGGGCTCGAGTCCCGGCCGTCCGTGCTCCGCGGGCATGGGGAAACGGGCCGCCGGCCTCCCGCGGAGGGGACGGGAGAAGATATCCATCGGGACGTTGAGCAGCACCGCGCCCGGCCGGCCCGTAGTGGCGGTCCAGAACGCGCGCTCGGTGAACCGCGGCAGGTCCTCGGCGCGGTGCACGTGCCAGGTCCGTTTGGCGAACGGCCGGTAGATGGCCGCCTGGTCGGAGTCGGCGTGCAGGTTGACTTCCTGGTGCGGGTGCCTGCCCTCGTAATAGCTCGGCACGTCGCCGCTGATGGCGACCAGCGGGATCGAGTCCAGGGCCGCGGTGGCCACGCCGGTGACCGCGTTCATCATGCCCGGCCCTACGTGCACCAGCAGCACTCCCGGCTTACCGGAGGCCCGCGCGTACCCGTCGGCGGCGTGCGCCGCCGCCTGCTCGTGCCGCGCGATGACGAACCGGATCCCGCTCCGGCCGATCGCGTCGAGCAGCGCGATGTTGGTGTGCCCGCAAGTGCCGAAGACGTACTCGACGCCGTAGGACTCCAGCTGGGCGGCGAGCGCCTCGGCGGCGGAGACCGTCACGAGCCCTCCTCCCCGCCCGGTCGGCCCGGGGAGACAGCCCTCCGGCGCGGGGGGCTCCCGTCCCCCGTCCCCCCTGGCCCCTGGAGCCCGCCGAAGACCGAGACCCCGCGCAGCAGGAGCGTCTTGACCACGGTGTAGTCGTCGATCATCCAGCGCGGCGATTCCCGTCCGAACCCGGAATCCTTGACCCCGCCGAAAGGCACGTGGTCCAGCCGGAAGTTCGACGATCCGTTGACCACGAGCCCGCCGACCTGCATCTCCCGCCACGCGGTGATGACACGGCCGATGTCCCGGGTGAACAGTCCCGCCTGCAAGCCGTACCTGCTGGCGTTGCAGGTCTCGATGACCTCGCCGAACGTGTCGTACGGCAGCACGGCCACCAGCGCGCCGAACACCTCGTGGACGACGACGGACGCGGTGGCCGGGGGGTCCGCGATCACGGTCGGGCTCACGGTGGCGCCGTCGCGGGTTCCGCCGATGAGGACCTTGGCGCCGCCGGCGGCCGCTTCCGCCGTCCAGCGGACCACCCGCTCGGCGGCCTCGTCGTCGACCATCGACCCGACGTCCGTCGCGTCGTCCAGCGGGTCGCCGGTGCGCAGCTCGGCTGCCTCGGCGCAGATCGCGTCGAGGAACTCGCCGAACCGGTCCCGCTGCACGTAGACGCGCTGCACGGAGACGCAGCTCTGGCCCGAGTTGCTGTAGCCGGTGCGCGCGCAGATCCGCGCGGCGGCCGGGATGTCCGCATCCTCGCAGACGATCGTGGCGGCATTCCCGCCCAGCTCGAGCACGAGGCGCTTGGGTCCTGCCGCGCGTGCCACGGCAGCGCCGGTGGCCGCGCTGCCCGTGAAGCTGATCACGGCTACCTCGTCGGCCGCGCACAGCAGGGCGCCGATCTCGCCGCCGCCGTGCAGCAGCTGGACGGCCTCGGCAGGCATGCCGGCGTCGAGCAGCAGCTCCACGACGGCCGCGGAACTGGCGGGCGCCTGCGGCGGCGCCTTGACGATGGTGGTGTTCCCGGCGGCGAACGACGCGCCCAGCTTGTGCGCGAGCAGGTTCGCCGGCGCGTTGAACGGCGTGATCGCCAGGGCGACCCCGGCCGGCGCCCGGTAGGTCAGGGCGGTGTTGCCCACGCCGCGGCCCCAGCCGGCCACCGGGAGCAGCTCGCCGCCGATCCGCCGCGCCTCGGCCGCGCACACCGCCAGCGTGTCCGCGACCCGGTCGATCTCGCCGCGGCCGTCTTTGACCGGCTTGCCCAGCTCGACCGCGAGGAGCCTCGCCAGGCGGTCACGCCGCTCCGCCGCCAGCCGCGCGGCCCGCTCCAGGACATCGGCACGGGCCGCCGGGGAGACCCGCGCGACCGCGCGGGCCGCGTCCGGCGCGTAACGGACGGCCCGTGCCACGTCGGCCGGGCTGGCCGCCACCGCGCGGGTGACCACGCGGCGCAGGTACGGGCCCGTTCGCTCCAGCCACGGGCCGTCTCGCATCCAATCGCCCGCCACGAATGCCGGTACTGACGTTGCTTCTTCAGTGATCACTGGTAGTCCGCCTAATGGTGCGATTGAACCGCTCTACGGATTGGGTGTAACGTACGATCCGATGGCCGGGTGTGGCAATAGGCATCGGCGAGAAAGTTACGCAGATGTGAAGCGGGCCCCGCGCGGCTGGCCGGACCCAGGGGAGGCACCATTGCTGACAGGCCCATGGGGCAGACCCGATCCGGAAGGTGAGGTACGGATGGATACGGTGACGCCGCGACCGAGGAGACATGCCGGGGATGCCGCCGACGTGCAGGGGGTCCGCAGCATCCGGCGGGCGCTGGACATCCTGTCCCTGCTCACCGAGCAGACCCCGGCGATCTCGATCCGCGACATCATGGAGGCGACCGGACTGCCCAAGACGACGGTCCTGCGCCTGGTCCACACCCTGGAGCAGAACGGCCTGCTCTGGGCCGCCTCCGGTGGCTACATGGCGGGTCCGGGGCTGTGGCGCTGGGCCTACCTGGCACGGCGGAGCTGGCAGCTGCCGCCGGAGACACAGGCGATGATGCGGGATCTCGGCGCCAGGCACGGGGAGACCGTGAACCTGTACGTGCTGCGCGATGTCTGCCGGGTGTGCGTCGCGCAGCAGGAGTCGCCCCGGCCGCTGCGGCACGTCGTCCAGGTGGGAGATGAGCTTCCGCTGTGGGCCGGGGCGTCGTCCAAGGTCCTGCTCAGCGACGCGCCGGAGGCGCTGCTCGCCCGCGTGGCGCGCCGCTCGCCCTATGGCGAGAGCCACCTGGAGACGCTGCGGAAGTGGGCGGCCGGCGTCAGGAGTGACGGGTACGCGGTCAGCCACGGCGAGCGCGAGGAAGGGCTGTCCGCGGTCGCGGTGCCTGTCACGGGCCGCTCCGGCGGGGTAGTGGCCGCGCTCGCGCTCAGCGGTCCCACACTGCGGTTCACCCCGGAGCGGGTGACCGAATTCGCGGCTGACCTCAGGGAGGCCGGCGCGCGCATGTCCGAGCGGGGGTTCGACCATCCCCTCGGCCCGGCGACCTGAACCTCGAGAGCTAGGCGCCAGACCGGTGCCCCAAGGAGTACGCGCATGCAGTGTTTGCCCCCGGAGAGCGACTCCCCGGTGACCCCCCGCGTGGGAGGGCCTGCGCAGCCCCCCCATACCCCCCTGCGCCCCCCAGACCCCGCTGGCCCCCTGCGGCGGCCGCTCAGCGGCATCCGGGTGCTCGACCTCACCAACGTTCTCGCCGGCCCTTACTGCAGCTACCAGCTCATGCTGCTCGGGGCGGAGGTCGTCAAGGTGGAGATGCCGGGGCAGGGCGACCTCGCCCGCCACCTCGGGCCCGATCCCAGCCTCAACGAGGCGGGGCTCGGCGCGTCGTTCCTGGCGCAGAACGCGGGCAAGAAGTCGGTGGAACTGAACCTGAAGGATCCCGCCGACCGTGCCGTGTTCGAGGACATGGTGCGGGGGGCCGACGTCCTGATTGAGAACTTCCGGGCCGGGGTGCTTGCGCGGATGGGGTTTAGCTGGCCGGTGCTGCGCGCCCTGTCCCCGCGGCTCGTCTACTGCGCCATATCCGGGTTCGGCCAGACCGGCCCGATGCGGCACGCTCCCGCCTACGATCAGGTGATCCAGGGCCTTTCCGGCATGATGTCGATCACCGGGACACCGGAGACCGCGCCGCTGCGGGTCGGCTTCCCCGTCTGCGACACCGTAGGCGGCCTCATGGCAGCCCTCGCCATCTGCGCCGCCCTGGCCGGACGCGCGAGCACCGGCGAGGGCTGCTTCCTCGACGTATCGATGCTCGAAGCCGCCATCTCCGCGATGGGCTGGACCGTGTCCAACTACCTGGTCGCCGGCGCCCCGCCGGAACCGATGGGGGACCAGAATGCCACCGCCGCGCCGTCCGGCACCTTCGACGCGGCCGACGGGCCGCTGAACATCGCGGCCAACCGGCAGGAGCAGTTCGAGACCCTGTGCCGGGAAGTCGGCCTGCCCCAGCTCCTCGCCGACCCCCGGTTCGCCGACCGCGAGGCCAGGAAGCAGAACCGCGCCGCGCTCAACCACAAGCTGAACACGGCGCTGCGCGGGCGGACTGCCCTGGAGTGGGAGCGGGCCCTGACCGCCGCGGGAGTGCCCGCCGCCCGGATCCTGACAGTGCCGCAGGCGGTCGGGCTCGACCAGCTTGAGCACCGGGGATTCTTCACCGACCTGCCCTACCCGGACGGCTCGGGCAGGGTGCTGCGCGTCAGCGGCAACGGAGTCCTGGTCGACGGCGAACCCCTGCGGCCGGAGACTCCGCCGCCGCTGCTCGGCCAGCACAACGCCGAGCGTGAAACGCTCGCCGATCGCTGGCGCGTCTCGGGGAGGGCATCGTGACCACAGTTGAGGACGTGGCCAAGTGGTGGGGGACGTCGGTCTCCAGGATCGAGCCGGGCGTGATAG
Source organism: Trebonia sp. (assembly GCA_035294225.1). Classification (GTDB taxonomy): domain Bacteria; phylum Actinomycetota; class Actinomycetes; order Streptosporangiales; family Streptosporangiaceae; genus Trebonia. The sequence goes on along the minus strand of DATGLH010000041.1, from coordinate 3,053 downwards.
AGCTTCGCGGGCTGCCGGTCCAGGAGCTGATCGGGTCGGCCAGCCTGGTATCGGTGATATGGCTGCTGATCCGGGGCTCACTGCCTGCTCCCGCGGAAGAGGCGCTGCTCGAGGCGGCCCTGGTGGCCTCCGTGGACCACGGCCCGCACGCCCCGTCGATCGCGGCGGCCAGGATGGCCGCGACCTGCGGCGTAGGGATCAACACCGCCATGGCGACCGGGGTGGGCGTACTCGGTGACGTGCACGGGGGCGCCGGCGAACACGTCGTGCGCATGCTCAGCGAGATCCGCCAGGCGCAGCAGGAAGGCGAGGACCTCGACGCCGCCGCCGCCCGGGTCCTGGCTGCGTGGCGGGCGAAGTCGCCGTACATACCGGGCTTCGGGCACCGTTTCCATCCGGTGGACCCGCGGCGCGGCCCGCTGCTGTCGATGGTGAGCGCCGCCGCGGACGACGGCGTGGTGACGGGAGACTACCTGCGCGCCGCGCTCGCGGTCGAGACCGCGCTGAACCGGGGGAGGACCCGGCCGGTTCCGATGAACATCGACGGTGCCACCGGGGTGGTGTACGCCGAGCTCGGCTTCGCCGCGCCCCTGGCGCGCGGCCTGTTCGCGCTGAGCCGTTCCATCGGAATCCTCGCGCACGCGTGGGAGGAGACGCAGCAGGGACGGCGCAACAAGGGGCCCATGCCGCCGTCGATCCTGCCCGCCTATCTCGGTCAGCCCGGGGATGCCTCCTCCCGGGAAGGCTGAGGGCGGGCCTCCGCTCGCCTCCGCGCGCACGCCGTCAGCGGAGCAGCGCTTCGAGGGCGTGCCTGGCCCGCGTCGCATACTCATCCGGGGTCAATTCGCCGCGCGCCGGCAGGGACGGCGCCTCTATCGATACCGGCAGGTCGCCGGGCAGCACGCTGACCAGTTCGGCCAGCGGAAGCTCGCCCTCACCGGGCAGCAGGCGCATCGCCCGCGCCTCGAGCACGGCGTCGTCCCACTGATCGGCGTGCTGGCCGCGCGACATCAGCGCGGGGAGGGGAAGGCCGCGGGGCTGCGTGCGCGGCGCGTCGCACAGCTGCAGGTAACTGAGCAAGGCGGGGTCCACGCCGGCTAGTTCGCTCAGGCTGACGCCGCAGCGCTGGATGTGCAGCGCGTCGAGCAGCACCCCGCCGCCTCCCGAGTTCCGCGCGATCGTGACCGCGTCCGCGAGGGTCCGGACGGACCGGTAAGCGGTGAACTCGACAACCGGGCGGACCCCGTAAAGGCGCCCCAGCCCCGTCAGCGCGGCGAACCGGTCCGCGAACCGCCCGGTGTCCGGGTCGTCGCAGATGACATTGAGGTAGCGGGCGCCGAGCTCGGCCGCCGTCTCAAGAACCGGCTGGCACCGCGCCGGAGCCGAGTCAGGGCCCAGAACGATCGCCTCCACCGCGAGGACAAAGACACCCGTGTCCGCGCACCGGCGCAGCGTTTCGGCGAGCATGGGGGAGCCCGGCCCCATCGGCCATGCCTCCTCGCCAGGCGTGACCGGGGCGACACGCAGCCCGACGGTATCGAACCCTGCCCGGGCGGCCAGGCCGACGAAGTCGGGCGGGGCGATGTCGAGCATCGTGAGGTGTTCCAGGCCAGTCGCGCGTTCCATACCGCACTCCGCTGAGCATGAACTAACCCGATAGTTCATAATTGCACCGCGCCCGGCCGCCTTTGTAAAGGCCTTGATGCTAGCCGGTCACCCGGACCCAGGTCTTGCCCGGCACCTCGCGCGCGGCGCGGAACGCCGCCCCGGCCTCGGCGAGCGGGTAACAGGCCTGCAGCACGCGACCGGGCCGGAGCCCGTCCGCGGGGAAGCCCATCGCGGCCGCGAAATCGCCGGGGTGGTCGTAGATCAGCGAGCCCCGCACCGTCAGCTGCCGGCTGACCACGGTCTGCGCCGTCAGCCCGAGGGGGTCGGCGCTCATTCCGATCAAGACGATGCTGCCCCCGACCGCCGCCCGGCGCACCGACTCGGCGAACGCCGCGGGGGATCCTGACGTCTCGAAGACCAGGTCGAAATCGAGGTCATCCGCGGTCGCGGCTTTCGCCCCCAGCTCCTCGGCCAGCTTCAGCCGTCCGGGATGCGGTTCGAGCACGTGCGGGACGACGCCCTGGCGCACCAGCGCCAGGCACAAGAGCGCGCCCTGCGACCCCGCTCCGACCACCAGCCACCGCCCGCCGGTGACGACGCCCGCGCGCCGGATGGCCGCTTGCGCGACGGCGAGCGGCTCCGCGCACACCGCGTCGCCGTCGGTCCAGTCTGCGGGAACGGTCCAGGCGAAGGCCGCGGGAACGGCGATCCGTTCCGCGAGGGTGCCCGGCGCGTTGAACCCGAGGATGACCCGGCGCGGGCACGCCGACGTCCTGCCCGCCGCGCAGGCCGGGCAGGCGAAGCACGGCACGTTGGGCTCGACGACAACGCGCTCCCCGACTCGCCCCGGGTCAACCCCCGGCCCGGCCGCGATGATCTCACCGAGCGTCTCGTGACCCGGCACCCATGGCAGCTCGGGCGGCTTTCTGCGCCCGGCCAGCAGGGCCAGGTCCGATCCGCAGATGCCGACCCCGTGCACCTGGACGGTGACCTCTCCCGGGCCGACCACGGGCTCCGGCCAGTTGTCGACGATCCGAAGCCTCGCTTCCGTGTGATCTATAACAGCGGCCCGCACGCGACCTCCGGATACAGGGGCTTGTCAACCGGTCAAGCCCGCCTAACGGGCGGATGCCCGATAAGTAACATACTAGTTCGTTCATTATAGAATCACCCACGCCGCACGTCCCTTCGCGCGGTGCGGGCGGTACCGTGTGGCTACGATACGCCACGACCGGGGACGTGACAGTCGGTGATCCTGTCAGGAGGGAGTCCGGGGCGATGACCGTGCCCGCGACCGCCGGCCCGCGGCAGCGTGATCCGGAGCGGACCCGTCAGGAGATCCTTGACGTCGCGCTCAGCGAGTTCGCGAGGAACGGCTACTCGGGGGCGCGGGTCGATGAGATCGCCGCCCGGACCCGCACGACCAAGCGGATGATCTACTACTA
>DATGLH010000040.1:0-45490 GCA_035294225.1 Trebonia sp. | reverse complement strand
TACGATGAGGGTTCAGCCTGACCGAAGGGAAGTGACGCCATGGGGCCGCGACCGCGCAGAGAGGACAGCCCGTATGACGGCATGGACGACAACGCGGTGATCGAGGAAGCCCGCCGGATTTACAGCCGGCTTCAGCGCGTGCCGCGCTGGTCGGATGAGAACGATAGCCTGCTGAGAGCGTGGGGGGGCATCTGCGGCGAGATGGGGCGCAGGGGCATATGTGATGCTGTGACCGAGGGGCGTCCGGCTGGAGACAAGCTCATGCGGCTCATGACTGGCCGGGAAGGACGGTAGCGCCGCCATGGCAGCGTTTCACGGCCCGGCTCCGGACGGCAAGGCTCCCCGTGGCCACGGGGAGAGCCCTTACGGGCATCGCGGGCAGGACAAGGGATTCTCATGGCGGATGCTGCTGCTTGTCTGCGGTATCGGCCTTGCCTGCCTGTTCGCGGCCCGGTGGGCGTACGCGGAGTACTGGGTCAGCCAGCATTGCACGCTGATTCTGGGAACGCGCGTCTGCCAGTAGGCGCGTCCCCTTACCGGGCCAGCCCCCCGGCAGCGGCTAACCGCTGCCGGGGGGCTGTTTCATGTCAGCAGGATGTCAGCGTGACATCCCGGCGCGAGCGGGTGCTACCCGTCACAGGACGGGGGAATGCCTGTTCGGAACAGCCGCCCTGGCAGGGCGGTCACGGAGCCTGCCGGGAGTTCCCCGGAACGGCTTGACTTTTCGGGATAAAAGTTCAAAGAGCGCGGTAAGACCGCAAGGTTGCCGATGTGAGAGGGATCGCCGTGGTACCGCTCGACGACGACACGGTCCGCCTGGCCAGGGGGAAGAACCTGGCCACGGTCGTAACGCTGATGCCTGACGGGCAGCCGCAGGCGCTGCCGGCCTGGGTGGATACGGACGGCGAGCATATCTTGGTGAACACCGAGCCGCGGCGGCAGAAGGCGCGCAACGTCGCGCGCGACCCGCGCGTCACCGTGCTTATCCACTCCGCGGACGACCCGATGGACTGGTCGGAAGTGCGCGCCCGGGTCGTCTCGGTCACCGACGGCGCGGCGGCCAGGGAACACATCGACTTCCTGTCCCGCGAGCACACCGGGAAGGACCACAGCGCGCCGGCCGGCCCGCACGGGCGGGTGATCTCGGCGATCGCCGCGGACAAGATCAACACGCCGCGGCCGCTCGGCGGGTCCCGGCGGGTAACCGCGGTCAGCTCGGCGGGTCCCGGCGGGTAACGGCCGTCAGCGCAGCGGCTCCGGTACGTTGAACGTCTCGCAGACGGCGCGCCAGACCACCTGCGCGTCCTCGCCGTCGGCCAGCGCCTTGTTCACGGTGCGCTCGCCGAGGCTGGACAGCACGTAGTCTTCCGCGACGTGCTCGGCATACGTGTCGCCGAACTGCGCTCGCATCCGTTCCCAGAACACCGTCAGCCGCACCGCTCCAGGCTACCGGCGCCGAGCCGGCGGAGAACCTCCCGCTAGCCGGGACATTCCGGACTGGTATGCCGTAACGGCAAATGGGAACTTAAACGATCAAGGGCGCGTTAAGTCAGCGTTCGGTACCGCGGAGCAGGAGCGGAATGTCCTCACAGCCCACAGCAGACGCCGAGCGGCCGACGGTGCCCGCGGGCCAGGCCGAAGAAGCCCCGGCCGCCGCAGAAGCCCCGGCAGGCGCGGGGGCCATGGCAGGCGGAGAGGCCCCGGCAGGCGGAGAGGCCCCGGCAGGCCAGTCCGAAACCGCGGCCAGCGCGACGGCCGCGGAGGATCCGGCCGGAGCGGGGCCCGGCCCCGCGGAAGCCGCCGCCGACCCCGCTGCCGCCGAGCCCGCTGCCGCCGGCCCCGCTGCCGCCGGCCCCGCTGCCGCCGAGCCCGCTGCCGCCGAGCCGGTCAGCAAGCTCGCCGTCGCCGCGCTGGCCGCCGGCGTGGTCGCCCTCGTGCCCGTCGCGGTTGCCTGCGGCATCGCGGCGCTGGCCGGCATCCGCCGCACCGGACGGCGCGGCCACGGCATGGCGATGGCGGCCCTGTTCGCTTCCGCCGCGTGGGTGATAATCGGCGGCGCCATCGGCGTCGTCGGCGCGCTCACGCACGGCTTCCAGAAGCCGGTCATGGTCAGGTACCACGAGTCCGCCGTGTTCAAGCTGCGGGAAGGGGAGTGCGTCGACATGGGCGGCGGCCAGGAGGTCTCCGTGCTGCCGTGCTCCGCTCCGCACCAGGCGGAGGTGTTCGCCAGGTTCTCGCTGCCGGCCTCGGCCTGGCCGGGAACGGCCGCCGTCCGGCAGGAGGCGAGCTCCGGCTGCGTGAGCCGGCTGGCCTCGTACCTGAACCCGCAGCTCGCGATCAGCCTTGCCCAGTCGTACGTGTTCCCCGACGAGGTGGCATGGGCGGCCGGGACCAGGACGGTCATCTGCGAGGTGCGGGCCACCAGCGGAGAGCTGACCGGCTCGGTGCGCGCCGCCGCTTGACAGGCCCCGCGCTTGACCGGGCTGCCCGGCTTGGCCGGGCCCGGCCTGACCAGGCCCGGCTTGACCAGGCCCGGCTTGGCCGGGCCCCGCTTGACCGGACTGCCCGGCCGCATGCCGGTAAAGGGACTATCCTGGTTAGGCTTATGGACATCTTTGACCCCGAAAGCACCGTTCGCGTAGGCAGCGATGGCGACTGACGCTGTCCTCGGCACCGCGGCTCCCACCGCTCGCGCCGGGCAACTGCGGGTCCTGCTGGTCGAGGACGACGAAGGCGACGCCGTGCTGGTCCAGGAACTGCTGAACGAGGCGGGCGCCGGAATCGCGGTGGACTGGGTGACCTCCCTCACGGACGCGCGGCGGCTGGTTCCCGCCGCGTCGTGCGTTCTTCTCGACCTCGGCCTGCCGGACTCGCACGGCCTGCAAGGAGTGCGCTGGCTGCTCCGGCACTACCCGGAAGCGGCGGTCGTCGTGCTGACCGGAATGGCCGACGAACACCTCGGCGAGGAGGCCGTCCGCGCAGGCGCGCAGGACTACCTGGTCAAGGGCGAGGTTTCCGGCCAGATGCTGAACCGGGTCATCCGCTACGCGATGGAGCGCCGCCGCTGGGACGAGGCCCGGCGGCAGCTGCATACCGCGCAGATCGACGCCCGGGAGAACGCCCGCCTTGAGCATGGGCTGCTGCCTCAGCCGGTGGTCGCGGACCCGCGGCTGACCGTGTCCGCGCGGTGCTGGGCCGGCGGCAAGCGGCGACTGCTCGGCGGGGACTTCTACGACACGCTTCAGGCCCCGGACGGCTGGGTACACGCCCTGATCGGCGACGTGTGCGGGCACGGCCCGGCGGAGGCCGCGCTCGGCGTCTGCCTGCGGGTGGCGTGGCGCGCCCTGGTGCTGGCCGGGCGGCCGGCCGACGAGACGCTGTCCACTGTCCAGCAGGTTCTCGGGCACGAACAGCAAGAAGACGCCATGTTCGCCACCGCCTGCATGATGTCGGTGGCACCAGGCCGGCGGACCGGCATCATGCGGCTGGCCGGGCATCCGGCCCCGCTGCTCGTGACGCGCGACGGGATCACCGAACTCACCGCGCCCGCGTGCCCGCCGCTCGGGCTGAACGCCGAAGGGCGGTGGCCTGCCTGCCCGGTGGAGCTTGGCGACCACTGGTCGCTGCTGATGTACACCGACGGGCTCATCGAGGGGCGGATCAGCCAGGGGCCCTACCGGCTCGGCACGGAGGGCCTGATCGACCTGGTACGCGACGCCATGGGGCCGCTCCCCCACGATCCCGGGCGGCTCGCCGGGGACATGGTGCTGTGGCGGCTGATGGAGCAGGTCCGCAAGCTCAACAACGGCGATCTGAACGACGACATCGCGGTGCTCGCGCTCAGTTACTCATGACGGGGCAGCGCGAACCCCGGGGCCGCTGGCCGCTCAGCCGGATCGTCGGCGCCGCCGTGCTGCTTATCGTGGCGTTCTCGGCGGCGGCCGCGGTTGCCGGCGGACTCGCGCTGGCGCGGCTGAACCACCAGCGGGAACGGGTGCAGGACACGATCGACCCCGCCGCGCTCCAGGCGCAGTCGCTCGACAGTGCCCTGCTGGACCAGGAGACCGGCCTGCGAGGGTACGCGCTCAGCGCCAGGCCGAGCTTCCTCGCCCCCTACACCGAGGGCCAGGCCGCGGAGGCGGCGGCCGCCGCCAGCCTGCGCAAGCTGGTAGCCGGCCTGCCCGCCCCCAGCGCGGCGGATCTCGCGTCCGTCCTCGCGCAGGCGGATGCCTGGCGCCTCCGCTACGCCGAACCGACCATCAGGCGGATCGCTGCCAGCGGTAAGCCCGTGATCAGCCCCGACATCGTCACGGGCAAGGCGGAGTTCGACGCGCTGCGCGCCAGGCTGGCCGTATTCGAAGCGGACGTCTCCCGCGCGCGGGCGCAGGCGCTGCGCGCGGTGGGCGCCGCGTCGGCCGCGCTGGAGGCGACGTTGCTGGCCATCGCGGCCGGCCTGGCCGCCATCGTGGTGGTGACCGCGGTCGTCCTGCGCGCGACCGTGCTGCGCCCCGTCGCCCGGCTTGCCGCCGAGGCCCGGCAGGTGGCGGGCGGCGACTTCAGCCGTGCGGTGGTCTCGGGCGGCCCGCGGGAACTGAACGACCTGGCGAACGCCGTGAACAGCATGCGGGTGCGCATCCTGGAGGAGGTGACCGCGCTTCAGGAGGCCAACGAGGTGCTGAACGCCTCCGCCGAGGACCTGCGGCGCTCGAACGCCGAACTGGAGCAGTTCGCCTATGTCGCCTCGCACGACCTCCAGGAACCGCTGCGCAAGGTCACCAGCTTCTGCCAGCTCCTACAGCGCCGCTACCGCGGCCAGCTCGACGAGAAGGCCGATCAGTACATCGACTTCGCCGTGGACGGCGCCAAGCGCATGCAGGTCCTCATCAACGACCTGCTCGCGTTCAGCCGGGTCGGCCGCGTCCCGGGGGAAGCCGCACCGGTCTCGTGCGAGACGGCGCTCAAGGCGGCACGGGCGAACCTCGAGTCGCAGATCAAGGGCTCCGGCGCGGTCATCGAGGCCGGCCCGCTGCCGGTAGTCGCGGCGCAGCTCCCGCTCCTCACCGCGGTCTTCCAGAACCTGATAGGCAACGCGATCAAGTTCAGGGGCGAGCGGCCGCCGCGGGTCACCATATCCGTGGCACGCGACGGGGAATCCTGGTCGTTTTCCGTATCCGACAACGGCATAGGGATCAGCCCCGAATACGCGGACCGGATCTTCGTGATCTTCCAGCGGCTGCACGACCGGGCCACCTATCCGGGCACCGGTATAGGGTTGGCCATGTGCCGGAAGATCATCGAGTATTTCGGGGGCCGGATCTGGCTGGACACCAGCGCTGAAGAGGGCGCTTCGTTCCGTTTCACGTTGCCGGTGCTCCCTGAGTACCCACAGCTCCCCGCAGACCAGGAGACCCGGGCCCATGCCTGAATTCGACAACCTCGCCACGATTGACGTGCTGCTGGTGGAGGACGACGAAGGCGACGTCCTCATGACCAGGGAGGCCTTCGAGTACTACAAGATACGCAACCAGCTGCACGTGGTAACCGACGGCGAGCAGGCGCTGCAATTCGTGCGCCGCGAGGGACCGTACGCCGACGCCCCGCGCCCCGGGCTGATCCTGCTCGACGTCAACCTGCCCCGGGTATCCGGCCTTGAGGTCCTCGCCGAGCTGAAGAAGGACCCGGACCTGCTCGTCATCCCCGTGGTCATGCTGACCACCTCGCAGGCGGACGAGGACATCCTGCGCAGCTACCAGCTGCACGCCAACGCGTACGTCAGCAAGCCGGTGGACTTCGATCACTTCATCGCGGCGATCAGGCAGATAGACGACTTCTTCATGGCCCTGGTACGGCTGCCGCACGCGGCGGCGGGCGGGATCGGCTGAGCCGGGCGCCCGGGATCAGCAGCCGCCCGGGGGTCCCGGGATGCCCGTGCCGTCCGCCGGCTCATCCACCTCGCCGTACCCGCCGCCGCGCAGGACGGCGCCGAAGTGGATCACGTACCAGTCCCCCCGCCAGGAAATGAGCGAAGCTATCCCGAACGAACGGAGCTGACTCCCCTGCCGGTACACCACTCTCGCTCCCGGGACATGCCAGTAGCCGACCGAGTTGTAGCAGCCGCCCGGGTACACCCAGGCCGCGTACTGCGCGGGCACGATCACCCGTACGAACGTCGCGCCGCGGCCCACCAGCCGATGGGCCGCGGCCACGTCGAGCGTGAAGTCGTACCATAGCCGGTGCTGCCAGTCCGACTGGGGGTAGGCGATCGCCTTCACCTGCTCGTACGCCGCCTCCGGGAAGAAGGCGGGGAGCGCCAGGCGCGGCTGGCCGGTGGTCACCGCGAGCCATAGGTCGTGCATGGCGTTCTTGAACGCGGCCGATGCCGTGCTGGGAAACGCGGGCGTCTGCCGGAGCCGGCCGGCGCCCGGCGCGACCGGGAGCGCGCTCGGCGACGGCGGCCCGGGCGATCCCGTCGGCCGCGCGGCGGGCGGGATCGCGGTGCCGGACGCCCCGGCGCGGGCCGCCGGGGCGGCGGTGCCCGTGGCGCCGGCCGTCGTATCCCTGGTCGCACTCACCGGGCGCGTCCTCGCGCCGGTGCTCCCGCCGCAAGCGGCGCAGACGACGCAGCCGGCCAGCAGCGCGGCCACGGCCGCGGTTCTGCCGCCAGCCGTCGCCCGCCGGCGAACCCGGACTCCGGTGTCCTGCCACCCCACGAGAGATGAACTTCCCCGGTACTGCCCTTCCTGTCAAATTCACCCTGGGTGATTTCCGTAACCGGGGTCAGCGCCGTGCGGCTGGCCGGGTCCCCGCGGCGAGGCGGCCCCGCAGCGAGGCGGCCCCCGCGGCGCGGCGGCTTCCGCGGCCCGGCGGCCCCCACGGCCCGGCGGCTTCCGCGGCGCGATCCATCATGATCGTGAAAGATTTTTAGACCTATAGCGGTGTTTTCCTTCTCCATGAAGGTTTTTTCGGCGCCGGGTTCGTATCGGGCCCCGGGCGCTGCGGGCTACGCGGCACCGGCGTAGGCGCGCTCAAGCTCAGCGATGTCGAGCTTCGTCATCGTGAGCATGGCCGCCGTGGCGCGGGCCGCCTTCCTGGTGTCCGAGTCGGCGATCATCTCCATGAGCACGGTGGGCACGACCTGCCAGCAGAAGCCGAACTTGTCCTGCACCCAGCCGCAGGCGATCTCCCGGCCGCCTTCGGACAGCCGGTCCCAGTAGTAGTCGACCTCGGCCTGGTCCGCGCACTCGACCACGAGCGAGACCGCCGGGGTGAAGGAGTGCTCAGGGCCGCCGTTGAGCGCGAGGAACTTCTGGCCGTTGAGCTCGAAATCCACGGTCACCACCGCGCCTTCCGGCCCCGGGCCGGCGTCGGTGTACCTGCGCACCCCGCCGATGCGGGAGTTCTTGAAGATGCTCGTGTAGTGGCGTGCTGCCTCTTCGCCCTGGTTATCGAACCAGAGACAGGTGATGAACGGCTTGCTTGTCATCCGGCCTCCCGTGACGTTCGGTTCGTCGTCATGATGACGGCTCCCGCGCCGCGAATTCATCGGCGCGGGGCTGGGCGGGCTGGCCGGCTGGGCGGGCTGGCCGCGCTGGCCGGGCGCGGGGCTGGCCGGGCGCGGGGCTGGCCGGGCTGGCCGCGCTGGCCGGGCGCGGGGCTGGGCGGGCTGGGCGGCTGGACGGGAACGGAATGTCGGCCGGTGGAGGCAGTATGGAGGGATGGCAAGTCAACCGCCGGTGAGCGGCGCTGAAGCCCTCGACGGGTTCTCGCCCGCGACGCGGGCGTGGTTCGAGGGGGCCTTCGCCGCGCCCACGCAGGCGCAGGCCCAGGCATGGCGGGCCATCGGCAAGGGCGAGGACACGCTGGTCATCGCGCCGACCGGGTCGGGCAAGACGCTGGCTGCCTTCCTGTGGGCGATCGACCGGCTCGCCGCGGCGCCGCCGCCCGCGGACCGCAGGCGGCGCTGCCGCGTGCTGTACGTCTCGCCGCTGAAGGCGCTGGCGGTGGACATCGAGCGGAACCTGCGGTCTCCGCTGACCGGGATCAGGCACGCGGCACACCGGCTCGGGCTGCCCGAGCCGGATATCGGCGTGGCCGTCAGGACCGGGGACACCTCCGCCGAAGAGCGGCGCAAGCTCGCGGCCAGGCCGCCGGACATCTTGATCACGACGCCTGAGTCGCTGTTCCTGCTGCTCACCTCGCAGGCGCGGGAGACGCTGCGCGGCATTGAGACGGTCATCGTGGACGAGGTGCACGCGGTGGCCGGCAACAAGCGGGGCGCGCACCTGGCGCTGTCGCTGGAGCGGCTCGACGCGCTGGGGTCCGGCGAGCGCGCGCAGCGGATCGGGCTGTCGGCGACGGTGCGCCCGGCGGAGGAGGTCGCCGCCTTCCTCGGGGGCGCCCGGCCGGTCACGATCGCGGCGCCGCCCAGCCCCAAGCGCATCGAGCTCGAGGTCGTCGTGCCCGTCGAGGACATGACCGACCTGGAGACCGCGCAGGGAGCCGACGATCCCGGCGGCGACGACCCGGTGCGGCGGCGGTCGATCTGGCCGCATGTCGAGGAACGGGTGCTCGACCTGATCGAGCGGCACCGCTCCACGATCGTGTTCGCCAACTCGCGGCGGCTGGCCGAACGGCTCTGCGGCCGCCTGAACGAACTCGCCGCCGAGCGCGCCGCCGAGCGCGCCGCCGGCGACGGCCGGCAGGGCGAGGCCGGGACCGTGACGGTCGCGCGGGCACACCATGGCTCGGTCTCCCGGCAGGAGCGCACCGAGATCGAGGAGGCGCTCAAGGCGGGACGCCTGCCCGCCGTGGTCGCCACCTCCAGCCTGGAGCTCGGCATCGACATGGGCGCCGTCGACCTGGTCATCCAGGTCGAGTCGCCGCCGTCGGTGGCGAGCGGGCTGCAACGGGTCGGCCGGGCCGGGCACAACGTCGGCGACATCTCGCGGGGCGTCATCTTCCCCAAGTACGCCGGCGACCTCGTCCAGGCCGCCGTGGTGGCCAGCCGGATGCGGGACGGGGCGATCGAGGAGCTGCGCATCCCGCGCAACCCGCTGGACGTGCTCGCCCAGCAGGTCGTCGCGATGGCGGCGCTCGACGACTGGCCGGTCGACGAGCTGGAAACGGTGGTGCGGCGGGCCGCGCCGTTCGGCGGGCTGACCAGGCCGGTGCTCGAGGCGGTGCTCGACATGCTCGCCGGGCGCTACCCCGGCGAGGAGTTCGCGGGGCTGCGTCCCAGGATCGTCTGGGACAGGGTGGCCGGGGTCATCCACGGCCGGCCGGGCGCGCAGAAGCTGGCGGTCACCAGCGGCGGCACGATCCCCGACCGGGGGCTGTTCGGGGTGTTCCTGCCGGCCGGGGAAAGTAAGCAGCCCCGGCGCGTCGGCGAGCTCGACGAGGAGATGGTGTACGAGTCGCGAGTCGGCGACGTGTTCGTGCTCGGCGCCAGCTCCTGGCGGATCGAGGACATCACGCCGGACCGGGTGATCGTGCTGCCCGCGCCCGGGCAGCCGGGCAAGCTGCCGTTCTGGCACGGGGACACGCCCGGCCGGCCGGCCGAGCTCGGCAGGGCGATCGGCGCGACGGTCCGCCAGCTCGCGGCGCTGCCCGACGACCAGGCCGCGAGGCGGCTGACCGACAGCGGCCTCGACGAGCTCGCGGCGCGCAACCTGACCAGGTACCTCGCCGACCAGCGGCAGGCGACCGGCTGCGTCCCCGACGACCGGACGCTGGTCGTCGAGCGGTTCCGCGACGAGCTCGGCGACTGGCGCGTCGTGCTGCACAGCCCGTACGGCGACCGGGTACACGCGCCGTGGGCGCTGGCCATCACCGCGCGGCTGCGGGAGCGGTACGGCGGGATGGACGTCCAGGCCCTGCACACCGACGACGGGATCATCATCCGGGTGCCGGACAGCGACGAGCCGCCGCCGGCCGGGATCGCGCTGATCGACCCGGAGGAAGTCAGCGACATCGTCACCGCCGAGGTGGGCGGCAGCGCGCTGTTCGCCTCCCGCTTCCGCGAGTGCGCCAGCCGCGCCCTGCTGCTGCCGCGGCGGCAGCCGGGCCGCCGCACCCCGCTGTGGCAGCAGCGGCAGCGCAGCGCGCAGCTGCTCGAGATCGCCAGCCGGTACCCGGGCTTCCCGATCACGCTGGAGACCGTCCGCGAGTGCCTTCAGGACGTGTTCGACGTGCCGGCGCTGACCGAGGTGCTCCGCGACCTGGCCGCCCGCCGGATCCGGCTGGTGGAGGTGGAGACAGCCACCCCCAGCCCGTTCGGGAAATCCCTTCTGTTCCGCTACATCGGCGCGTTCATGTACGAGGGCGACGCGCCGCTCGCCGAACGCCGCGCGCAGGCTCTCGCGCTCGACCCGGCGCTGCTCGCGGAGCTGCTCGGCACCGACGGGCTGCGCGAGCTGCTCGATCCGGCCGTCGTGGCGGAGGCGGAGGCGGACCTGCAGCACCTGTCGCCCGGCCGCCGCTGCCGTGACGCCGAGGCAGTCGCCGACCTGCTGCGCACCTGCGGGCCGCTGACGGCCGAGGAGGTGGCGGCGCGATGTGCGTCCCCGGGCGGGGCGGACGGCTGGCTCGCCGGATTGTCGGCAGCCCGGCGCATAATCGAGGTGCGGGTGGCGGGCCGGCAGATGTGGGCAGCGATCGAGGACGCGGGCAGGCTGCGCGACGCGCTGGGGGTGGCGCTGCCGGTCGGCATCCCGGAGGCGTTCACGCAGCCGCTTCCTGACCCGCTCGGCGACCTGGTCGCACGGTACGCGCGGGCCCACGGCCCGTTCCCGGCGAGCGCGCTGGCCGGCCGGTACGGGCTGGGCGTGGCCGTGGTGACGATGGCGCTGCGGCGGCTGGCGGCCGACGGGCGGGTCGCCGACGGCGAATTCCTCGCCGGGCGCCGGGGCACCGAGTGGTGCGACACGGAGGTGCTGCGGCTGCTGCGGCGGCGGTGCCTGGCGCGGCTGCGCAAGGAGGCAGAGCCGGTGCCGCCGCAGGTCCTCGGCCGCTTCCTGCCCGCCTGGCACGGCATCGGGCCGCCGGGGCGGGCGGGCCGGCGGGCCGCCGACGCGGGCACGGTCCTGGAGGCGGTCGAGCGCCTGGCCGGCGCGCCGGTGCCGGCCTCGGGGCTGGAGACGCTCGTGCTGCCCGGCCGGGTGCCGGGCTACTCCCCCGCGATGCTCGACGAGCTCACCGCGGCCGGCGAGGTCGTCTGGGCGGGCGCCGGGACGGTGGGCAGCGGCGACGGCTGGCTGGTGCTCGCCCCCGCCGAGAGCGCGCCGCTGCTGCTGCCCGAGCCGGGTGAGCTGACCATGACGCCGCTGCACCAGGCCGTGCTGACCGCCCTCGACGGCGGCGGCGGGCTGTTCTTCCGCATGCTCAGCGACCGGGTGGCCGCCGTGCTCGGCGGCCACCCGCCGCAGGACGGCGACCTCGTCGCGGCGCTGTGGGACCTGGTCTGGGCCGGGCGGCTGACCAACGACACGCTCGCGCCGCTGCGGGTGCTGACCGGCGGCGCGGCCATCCGCCGCCCCGCCGCGCCCCGGCGGGCGGTGGCGCCGCGGCTGACCGTTCCCGCGCGCTCCGCGCCGGTGCCGGGCGTGTTCAACCCCCGTCCCGCGCCGCGCCGCTACGGCGGCGGGCTGCGCCGCCCCGCGATGCCGTCGCGCACCGGCCCGCCGGCCGTGACCGGCCGCTGGTCGCTGCTCCCGGAGCGGGCAGCGGACGGCGACGGTGCCGCCGCGACGATGCGCGCGCACGCGCAGGCGCTGACGCTGCTCGAACGGCACGGCGTGCTGACCAGGGGCGCGGTGGCCGCCGAGCGGGTGCCCGGCGGGTTCGGGGCGGTGTACCCGGTGCTGCGCGCGATGGAGGAGACCGGGCAGTGCCGGCGGGGCTACTTCGTGGAGGGGCTCGGAGCCGCCCAGTTCGCGCTTCCCGGGGCGGTGGACCGGATGCGAACGCTGGCCGCCGGAACGGCAGGGCGCCCCGCTGACCCGTTCGCCGGCCCGTTCGCTGCGGGCGCGGCGGGCGCGTCGGGCGCGGCGGGCGCGTCGAGTGCGGCGGGCGCGGCCCCGGACCTTGCCGAACGGACCGTGGTGCTCGCCGCGGCCGACCCCGCTCAGCCGTACGGGGCGGCGCTGCCGTGGCCGCCCCGGCCCGGGGAGACGGCGGCCGCGCACCGGCCTGGGCGCAAGGCCGGGGCGGTCGTCGTGCTGTTCGCCGGCGAACTGGTGCTCTACGTCGAGCGCGGCGGCAAGACGCTGCTGTCCTGGAGCGACGACCCGGCGGTGCTCGAACCCTGCGCGGCGGCCCTCGCGGCGGCCGTCAGGGACGGCGCCCTCGGCCGGATCACCGTGGAGAAGGCCGACGGCGAAGCGGTCCGCGACTCGCCGCTGGCGCGTGCGCTGGCGTCGGCGGGCTTCCGACCCACCCCGCGGGGCCTGCGCCTGCGCGGCTAATCCGCTTCCAGGTGGAAGTACTCGCGGGGCCTGGCCTCACCGGGGTGGATGATCTCGCTGGGGACGCCGCTGCCCGGCATGGCCGCCTCGAACGCCTGCCTCGATTCCCACTTCGAGACACCGACCACCCGGGTGCGGTCCCGGTCGAGCCACGGGCCGATCTCAAGCAGCCCGGGCATTCCCGCGGCCGACGCCGCCATCCGCTGCATGCTCGCGTAGACCTCCCCCAGCCTGCCCGGAGCCGGGTAATGCACGGCCATGAACATGTAGGTCATTCCGGCGTCACCTCCCGCCATTCGCGGACGTTCCACTTGCTCACGACGCCATGCCGCACGAACGGGTCACCGGAGGCGAACTCCCCGGCGGCCTCCCGGCTGGTGAAGACGCCCATGGAGCCGCCGCCGTCGGTGAACGGGCCGAGCGCCAGCAGGACACCGCGTCGCATGAACTCCAGGTACCTGGCCCGGTGGGCGGGGAAGAGCTCCCGCGCCAGCGAGAGGTCGCCGCTCTCGTAGCACAGCACGTAACGCACGTTGTCGCTCACGCCGCTCCCTCCGCCGCCCCGGCGAGGCGGCCGAGGATGAACGCCCAGCCCTTGTCGAAGGCCCCGCCAAGGTATCCGCCGGGCAGTGCGCAGTCCTCGGCGAGCTGCTCGTCCGACAGCTTCTCCCAGCCGCTGTGCACCACGGAGACCTTCGTCAGCGCCGGCCCCAGCTCGGCGAACGCCAGCTCCACCTCGGTCAGCGCCGCCCCGATCGCCCAGGTCATCGCGAACCGCTCCGGCGGTTCCCAGACGAGCAGCTCGCCCCAGTCCACGTGCGTGCCGTCCGCCCAGGTCTCGTAGACCCGCCCGCCGACCCGCCGCTCGACGGTCACGTCGCGGACCCGGTCCTTGCCGGCCGAGAACGGGTTCACCGGCCACCAGGCGCCCATCTTCGCCACGAACGTCTCGAACGTGTGCGCCCGCGGGCTGCGGACCAGGACCGACTGCCGCACCGGCGGCCGCCGCAGCGCCGAGACTTCGGTCATCGCAGTTCCCTCCGTGGCCGTCACGCCCATGATCGCAGTCCGCCGCGGCCGTCAGCCCGCCGCGGCGGACCGGCCGTCGCCGGTGATGCCCCGGTCCGCTTCGGCCAGCCGCCTGGCCGCGTCGAGGGATGAGGCCCACATGTCGTCGAGGAACTCCCGCAGCCCGGCCAGGCCCTCGGGGCGAGCGCGGTAGTACCGGCGGGTACCCACCTTCCGTTCGGACAGAAGACCGGCGTTCCGCAGCACGGTGAGATGCTGGCTCACGGCGGTCCGCGTCACGTCGAACGCCCGGGCTATCTCGCCCGCGGCGAGTTCGTCGCGGGCGACCAGGCGCAAGATCGCGCGTCGGCGGGGCTCGGCGAGCGCGCGCAGCGCCTCATCCGTCGCGGCGTCGCCGGGTCCGGCCGGACAAGGCGCTGGCTGCCCCATCGGCGCGATCCCCCTTCCCGATACGCCCTCTCCCGATACGTCCGTAGCCGCTAACGTTAGCCATGACTGACATAGCGTGTCAAGAGACCTCGGTGAGCAGGTTCTTGTCGTAGGTCATGATCGTCCAGGCACGGTAGTGGTAGGTATGCGCGGGCGGCCCGAACGCCCTGGTGATCCACGCGGGCGGGATGTAGAAGGCCGGGCCGTCCTGTTTCGTGGTGACGACGAAGTCCGCGTAGTGCCTGCCGGGGTCGAAGTCGGACGCCTTCGCCTCGTGCTTGCCGGGCCGGACGGCGCCGGGGCTCCATGCCGGGGCCAGGAGCGCGATGGCGTTACGGCTGTCCAGCCTGACGCTGTTGCCCTCGGCGTAGCTGCCCAGCCCCGCGGTGAGGTGGTGCGCGCCGAGCCAGCCGGCGAGCGCCTGATCGTGAGCGGGCGCCTGCGTCCTGGTGACGCCATAGCCGAGCGCGATGAGGTAGCAGCCCGCGACCGCGGCCAGCGCCGGCAGCAGCCTGGCCTGGATGAGCCTGTCCGCCAGCAGGCGGCCCGCCAGGACCGCGCCGAACGGCAGCACGCCCGCGATCTCGCGGTTGTCCCAGTTGGTGTTCGGCAGCAGGCTGAACACGTAGGCGGCGATGTTGACCACGATGGCGACGGCGAGGACCTGCGTGATCATGTCCTGGGCGAAGAACCTCCTGATGGCGCGGCCGAGCGCCCAGGCGGCCAGCGCCAGGCCGGCGAGGTGAACCAGGGCGATGGCCGCGGCGGCGCCGAGCGGCCGCCCGCTGATGTCGGCGCCGTACAGGCCGAGCAGGCCTTCCGCCGCCAGCGCGACGTGCGCGGGCCACGAGGCGCTGGGCGCGAAGGTGGTGTCCAGCGGTGCCGTCACGTAGCCGCCAAGGTGCCTGATCAGCTTCACGACCGCGTCGGACACGCCGACCGAGGCGATCGCGGCGGCCGCAAGCGCGAGGTCGAACCAGTGCTCCCGGAGCGGCCCGCGGCGCTGCACCAGGTCCCGGTAGGCGCGCACGGCGCAGACGGTGACGACCGGCGCCACGCCGATCGTCACCACCAGCCGGTCCCCGGTCTGCGCCCAGGCCAGCATCAGCCCGGCGGCCGCCGGCACCCACGGGCGGCGCGGCGCCCGGTCGAGCAGGAGGAAGGTCAGCAGCAGCGGCACTCCCGTGCCGGTGTGGTCCGGTGACAGCAGCAGCAGGAGGGCGCCGGGACCGACCTGCGGCGCGATCATGATCCCGGATGCGATCAGCACGCGGACCAGGCCCTCCCTGCCCGTCTTGCTCCCCTTGGCGAGCAGGCCCGCCAGGATCACGAGCAGCGTGTAGGTGATCGCGGCCGCTGTGTGCACGTCCTGCGGGCCGAGGCCGCGGAAGACCTCGACGAGCGCGTACTCGGGCAGTTCGGTCGTGTAGAACGAGACGTCGGTGAGCGTCCAGCCCTTGAGCAGCCAGTTGCCGTGCAGCATGTCCCACGCCTGCAGGGCCTGCGAGGCACCGTCGGAGGTGACGGCCTGCGTGCCGGAGACCCGCAGGTAGCACAGGAACAGCACGATCGCCGCCAGCGCGTAGCCGGCCGGCCAGGCCCAGCGGGCCGGCCGGGTCCGGCCGGCCCGGGCGCCGGCGCGCGCGTCAGGCGGCGGCGCGGACGTCCCGGTGCCCGCGCCGGCCCTGGCCAGCCCGGAACCGTTCACAGCAGACATGGCACTCCTCGGACTCCAATTCCCGCCCCGCCGCTACAAACTCTAAAGGGTATAGCGCGCCCCCTTTTGCCGAGGTGATTTGCCCTGATAGGCGCCCTGAACTGGCACCTTTACCAATAATGAGCAAGTTGTTTGCCATTAATGAACGAATCGCCCGGCAAATGGGACGGCGGCGTCCGGTTCATTCCGGACTCACCATGATCGTGCAAGATTTTTAGACCTATAGCCGGTTTTCTCTTCATCGTGAAGAGTTTTTCGGTAAATGCCGCCGGACTGGGGCCGCCGGCCGCGCGCTCAGCCGGCGACCGAGGCGAGAAGGTCAGCGCGGGCCTGGTTCACGGCGGTGAGCAGGGCACCGCGGAGCACCGGCTCGCTGGTCACCGCGGTGGGCACCACCCGGGGACGCACCGGGCAGATCCGCGCCACCTCCGCGGCCACCCGTTCGGCGAGCGCCGTCCCGCCCGCCAGGCCGACCTCCCCGCCGAGCACGATCAGGCCGGGGTCGATGACCGTGCACACCGCGGCGGCGCCGAGCGCCACCCGGCGCGCCAGCTCGCCCAGGAACCTCCCCGCTCGCCCCGCGGCCGGGCCGGCGGCCGCGGCGGGGCCGGCGGCCGCGGCGGGGCTGACGGCGGCGGCCGGGCCGGCGGCCGCGGCGACGGCGGCGCGCACCGCGTCGCCCGCGCTGCCGCCCCGCGAGCCGAACCCGTGCTCCGCCGCCAGCGCCCGGACCGCGTCGGCGCCGGCCAGCCACTGCAGGCCGCCGCCCGCCGGGTAGCGGACGTCGGACGTGACCGGCGCGCCGGGAACGGGCAGCCAGCCGATCTCGCCGGCGGCGCCGGAGGCGCCGTGGTGCAGCCGTCCCCCGAGCACGGTCGCCAGGCCCACGCCGACGCCGATCCACAGCAGCACGAAGTCGTCGGCCCCGGCCGCCGCCCCGGCGGCGTGCTCGGCCATCGCCGCCAGGTTCACGTCGTTTTCGATCAGCACGTTCCCGTGCAGCGCGCCGCGCAGCCCGGCGAGCACGCCCTCGTGCCATTCGGGCAGGTTGATGGCCAGCCGGGGATCGCCCGTCGCCGGGTCGACGACGCCGGGGCTGCCGATCACGAACGCGCTCAGCTTGCTGACCGAGACCCCGGCGCGGTGACACGCCCGGTCCACGGCCGAGCGCACCAGTTCCACGGGGTCGCCTTCCCCGTTTGTATCCTCGCGCGCCTCGGCGATCACCCGCCCCGTGACGTCGGCGACCGCCGTGCTGACCAGCCCGTGCTCGACGTAGAGCGCGGCGACGTACGCGCTCGACGGCACGACCGAGTACAGGGCGGCGTTCGGCCCCCTGCCGCCGCTGTTGGAGCCGACCGCCGCGACCAGCCCGCGCTCCTCGAGCCTGGCGAGCATCTGGGCCACCGTGACCTTGGACACCCCGGTCAGCTCCGACAGCTGTGCCCGGGTCAGCGCCCGGCCGTCTATCAGCAGTTCGAGCGCCGCGCGGTCGTTGAGCTCCCGCAGCAGGCTGGGCGTGCCAGGCCGCGACGGCGCGCGACCGCCTGCCCGGTTCATCCCGGTCTGGCTGGCCATAGCACGCATCCCTCCCACATATCGTGCGCGTTACGAGTGTCTCAATCCGGCAACGGCCCGGCCGGACCCCTAGCTTATAGGAAACTTTCCTATTAGTTTCTCCGGTACGCACCAACTCAAGCCGTGCCAGCCGGCTGGTCCGTGCAACAGGAGGGCCCGCGCCAACAGGAAAGTGAGGACACCAGCAGTGCGACACAAGATAACCGCCGCGGCGGCCTGCGCGGCAGCCGCGCTCGCCATCGCAGGCTGCGGCTCCGGCTCCGGCTCCGGGCCGAGCTCGGGCAGCGGCACCTCGTCTTCCGCCTCGGCCGTTCCCAGCGAGCTCACGGTCTGGCGCATGGGCTCGTCCGTCCCGTCGGAGGTCACCTGGATGAACGGCGTCATCGCCGAGTTCCACAAGGACTACCCGGCCTACAAGAACACCAGGGTCAAGGTGGTGTGGGTGCCCTGGGGCAACCGGACAACCGACTGGACCGACGCGCTGACCAGCGGCAAGAACGCGCCGGACATCACCGAGCTGGGCAACACCGACACCCCGACCGAGGCGTCCCTCGGCGCGCTCGCCAACATATCGGGCTATGTCAACGGCTGGTCGGCCAAGCCGGACCTCGTGTCCGGGATGCTCGCCAACGACACGCAGAACGGCAACGTCTACGCCGTGCCCTGGTTCGGCGGCGTGCGCGGCATCTGGTACCGCAAGGACCAGTTCAAGGCCGCGGGCATCACGGCCGCCCCGACCACGTGGGCGCAGCTCGTCGCGGACGCGCAGAAGCTGATGAAGAAGTTCCCCGGCACCTACGGCCTCGGCGCCCCGTCCAACTACACGAACGCGATCGTCAGCTTCATCTGGGGCGCCGGCGGCCAGGTGGCGACGTACAGCAATGGCAAGTGGACCGCGGACCTGACCTCGCCGGCCAGCGAGGCCGGCATCAGGTTCTACGCCGACCTCTACCTGACCGACCACGTCTCGCCCTCGAAGTACATCGGCCAGACCGAGCTCGGCAACCCCGGCGCGACCTCCGGCGGATCCAACGAGGACTTCGCGCTCGGCAAGCTCGACATGTACATCGACGGCCCGTGGGCCTCGTCCGAGTTCCCGGCCAACGCGACCGACAAGGCCAACTGGGCCTCGTTCCCGATCCCGAGCGAGAACGGCCCGTCCCCGGCGCCCGCCTTCGCCGGCGGCTCCGACCTGGCCATCTGGGCGGCCAGCAAGTACAAGACCGCGGACTGGGACCTGCTCCAGGTGATGGACAGCGAGGCCAACGCCACCAGCTTCGCGAACCTCCAGGGCTTCTTCCCGCCGTTCACCTCCAAGCTCACCGGCGGCGCCTACTCCGGCAGCCCGCTGATGTCCGGTTTCGCCAAGGCGGCCACCGTCACCCAGATCTCCCCGCTGAACGCGAAGAACTGGTCGACCGCCGACGCGACCGACGCGATCATCCCGACCATGATGAAGGCCCTCGACCGCGGCGCGCCGTTCGCCGCGACGGTGGCGCAGGCCAACACCGAGCTGCAGAACGTGCTCAACACCGGGCAGGAGAGCTGACGTTCCCGCATGCTGAGCTCTGTGAAACAGGCCGGCGTCGCGTCCGCTTCCCCTCCGGTTAACCCGAACGGACGGTGGTTTCCGCCACCGTCCGTTCGGGATCTCCTGCGGGCGGGGAAGCGGAGGCGGCGGCTCGCGCCCTACCTGCTGCTGCTGCCGTCGGCGGCGGCGATCGGCCTGCTGCTCGTGTGGCCGGCGATCCAGCTCGTCGTCTACTCCTTCCAGGACTACGGGCTGCCGCAGGTCACCGGGGCGGCGCCCACCTCGTGGACCGGCTTCGCGAACTTCCGGCTGGTGCTGTCCGATCCGGAGTTCTGGTCCAGCTTGCGGATCAGCGTGCTGTTCGCTCTCGCCGCGGTGCCGCTCACGCTGGCGGCCGGCACGCTCGTCGGGCTGCTGCTGAACCGGCTCGGCCGGAAGATGGCCGCGTTCGTGTCCACCACGGCGCTGCTGGCCTGGGCGATGCCGGCCGTGTCGGCGTCGGTGATCTTCGTCTGGCTGTTCGACCCGGACGGCGGCGTGGTGGACTGGCTGCTCACCAAGCTGCCGTCCTGGCTCGGCGGCGGCCCCCGCTGGTCGGGGTTCAGCTGGACCAACGCCCCGCTGCCCGCGTACACGGTGATCACGCTGCTCGTCGTCTGGCAGGGATTCCCGTTCATCGCGGTCTCCGTGCTCGCCGGGCTGAAGACGATACCGGCGGAGCTGCACGAGGCCGCCCGTGTCGACGGGGCCGGGGCGTGGCGGGTCTTCTGGCGGGTCACCTACCCGCTGCTCAAGCCGATCTTCCTGGTGCTGCTGCTGCTCTCGGTGATCTGGGACTTCGGCATCTTCACGCAGGCGTACATCGTGACCGGCGAGCTCGGCAACCGGGACGAGTTCAACCTCGGCATCCTGGCCTACGACAAGGCGTTCACGATGCCGCCCGCCTACGGGGTGGCGTCCGCCCTCGGCGTGGTGCTCACCGTGGTCCTGCTCGTCATCACGGCCGGCTATGTCCGGGCCAACGTCAGGCAGGGGGCGGTGAGGTGAGGAAACTCCGGAGGATAGCCCTCAACGGGGCCGGCGTCGTGGTCGCGCTGGTGACGCTGTTCCCGATCTTCTGGATGGTCTCCACCGCGTTCAAGCCGGCCACCGAGATCTACTCGCTCACGCCGCGCCCGCTGCCCGCGCACCCGACGTGGGCGAACTTCGCCAGCGTGCTGAACGGCTCGGTGATCGGCATGCCGTACTGGGCGTTCCTGCGCAACAGCCTGGTCGTCACCCTGTCGTCGGTGGCGGTGTCCTCGCTCGTCGCGCTGCTCGCCGCGGTCGGCGTGGCCCGCTTCGCGTTCCGGTTCCGCACCACGTACCTGATCATGCTGCTGATCGTGCAGATGCTGCCGCAGCAGGCGCTGGTGATCGCGCTGTACCTGGACTTCCGGCGGCTGGGCCTGCTGGACAGCCTGACCGGGCTCGTGCTGCTCTACATCGCGTTCTCGCTGCCGGTCACGATCTGGATGCTGCGCAACTTCGTCGCCGCGGTGCCCCGCGGCCTGGAGGAGGCGGCGCAGATCGACGGCGCGGGGCCGATGAGCGTCTTCTTCAAGATCCTGCTGCCGCTTGTCGCCCCCGGCCTGGTGACGACCAGCGTGTTCGCTTTCATCTTCGCCTGGAACGAGTTCGTGTTCGCCAGCACCTTCCTCGGCACCGACCAGGCCAAGTACACGCTGCCCGTCTACGTGACCTACTTCTTCGGCAAGGGCAGCGCCGACTGGGGGGCCATCATGGCCGCGTCCGTGCTGTTCACCCTGCCCGTCATGGTCTTCTTCCTCATCACGGCGCGGCGGCTGCGCGCCGGGCTGATCGCCGGGGCGGTGAAGGGTTGACCAACGCTGACGCCGCGCTCGAGCGGCTCGCCGACGCCATCCTCATCCCGCCGTTCCAAGGCACGACCGCGCCCCGGTGGCTGCTCGGCGCGCTGTCGCGGGGGCTGGCCGGCGTCACGCTCTTCGCGCCGAACATGGCCGCCGGGACCGGCGCGCTCGCCGCGCTGACCCGGACGCTGCGCGACGCGGCCCCGGACCTGCTGGTCGCGGCCGACGAGGAGGGCGGCGACGTCACCCGCGTCTGGTACGACACCGGCAGCCCCTACCCCGGCAACGCCGCGCTCGGCGCGGTGGACGACACCGGGCTGACCGAGCGGGTGCATGCCGCGATCGGCGCCCGCCTGGCCGCGCTCGGCGTCAACCTGGACCTGGCGCCCTGCCTGGACGTGCTCGCGGCGCCGGACAACCCGGTGGTCGGCACCCGGTCGTTCGGCGCTTCTCCTGAGCTGGTCGCCCGGCACGGCGCGGCGGCGGTGCGCGGCCTGCAGTCCGCCGGCGTGGCCGCGTGCGCCAAGCACTTCCCCGGGCACGGCGCGACGCTGCTCGACTCGCACGCCGAGCTCGCCCTGGTACCGGACGGGCTGGACACGGTGGCAGAGCGGGACCTGCCGCCGTTCCGCGCGGCGCTGGCGGCCGGCGTGGCGACGGTCATGCCCGGCCACCTGCGGGTCCCCGGGCTCACCGGGGAACTGCCCGCCTCCCTGTCGGCCGCCGCGATCGCGCTGCTGCGCGAGGGCCTCGGGTTCGACGGGGTCGTCGTCACCGACGCGCTGGAGATGCGGGCGGTCAGCGACCCGTTCGGCATCCCGGGGGCGGCGGTGCGGGCCGTGGCGGCGGGCAACGACCTGCTCTGCCTCGGCCGCGACGTGCCGGAGGAGGGCTACCTGGCGGTGCGCGCGGCGCTGCGGGACGCGGTCCGCGCCGGGGAGCTGCCCGCCGCGCGCCTGGAGGAGGCAGCCGCCCGGGTCGCCGCGCTCCGGGCCCGGCTGGCCGCGGCCCGCCCGCCTGGGCCGGCGGCCGGGCGGGCCGGGGAGGCGGCCGGCAGCGGGCTGGCCGCGGCGGCCGGCATCGGGCTGGCCGCGGCGCGGCGTGCGCTGCGGGTGACGGGCGTCCGGCCGGAGCTGCGCGACCCGGTCGTCGTCGAGGTGGAGCCGCTGCCGAACATGGCCGCCGGGAACGCGCGCTGGGGCCTGGCCGGCTGGGCGGCGCCGGGCGGCGCGCGCCGGGTGGCCGCGGCGCCGGACCCCGCGCAGGCGGCGGCCGGCGCGCTGAAGGCCGCCGCCGGGCGTTCGCTGATCCTCGCGGTGCGGGACGCGCACCGCTCCCCCGCCACGCAGCACCTGGTCACGGCCGTCCTCGCGGAGCGCCCGGACGCGGTCGTCGTCGAGATGGGCCTGCCGTACTGGCAGCCGCCGGCCGCGGCCTGCCAGACCCACCTGGCCACCTACGGCGCCTCCCGCGCCAACGCCCAGGCCGCCGCCGAGTTCCTCGGCCTCACGCCCGGCCCGTAAGGCAGGCCCGCATCGGCTAGCCGGCCGGGCCGGCCGGCTAGCCGATGCGGCGCAGGCCCCGGCGGTGGCGGCGGGCGGTCTGGATGTAGGTCCGCACCGCGCCTTCGGTCCAGGCGGTGTCCACGCCGCTGCGCTTGATCGTCGCCGGCACGCCCGCGACCAGCGAGCCCGGCGGGACGACGAACCCCTCGGGTACCAGCGCGGCGGCGGCGACGATGGAGCCCGCGCCGACGACGACGCGGTTCAGCGTCACCGAACCCGAGCCGATCAGGCATCCGTCCTCGACCACGCACCCCTCCAGGTGCGCGTTGTGCCCGACCACGCAGTCGGCGCCGATCACCGTCGGGCAGCGCGCCGTGCAGTGCACGACCGTGCCGTCCTGGACCGAGGTGCGCGCGCCCACGGTGATCGTGCCGTGGTCGCCGCGCAGCACCGCCCCCGGCCACACCGACGCCTCCGGTCCTATCGTGACCCGTCCGATGACAACCGCGTCAGGGGCTACGTAGGCGAGTTCGTGGATGTCCGGCTCGTCGTCGTCCAGGGCGTAAATCGTCACCTGGGTAGGGTAGCGTCTCGCTCGTGTCCGACAGTTCCCCCGGCGACCCCCGGGTCCAGGAGCTTCTCGCCGCGGCGGTCTCGGCGATCGGAGGCGCCGAACGGGCCGGGCAGACGCGCATGGCGCAAGCGGTCTGGGAGGCGATGACCGGCGGCTCGCACCTGGCCGTCCAGGCCGGCACCGGGACCGGCAAGTCGCTGGCCTACCTGGTGCCGGCGCTGCGCCTCGCCACCGACCAGCGCGGCCCGGTGGTGGTGTCCACCGCCACGATCGCGCTCCAGCGCCAGCTTGTCGAGCGTGACCTGCCCCGGCTGGCCGACGCGCTGCGCGGCCCGCTGGGGCGCACCCCGGTGTTCGCGATCCTCAAGGGCCGGGCCAACTACCTGTGCCTGAACAAGCTGCGCAACGAGACCCCCGAGGACCCGCAGGACGCGCTGTACGAGCCGGTCAGCGGGCTCGGCGCGCACGTGCGGCGGCTGCACCAGTGGGCGGCGGGCACCGCCAGCGGGGACCGGGACGAGCTCGTCCCCGGAGTTCCCGACCAGGCGTGGCGCCAGGTCTCGGTGACAGCACGGGAGTGCCTGGGGAGTCACCGGTGCCCGTTCGGAGTGCAGTGCTTCAGCGAGCGGGCGCGGAAGATCGCCGCGGACGCGGACGTCGTGGTCACCAACCACGCGCTGCTCGCCATCGACGCGCTCGGCGACGGCGGGATCCTGCCCGAGCACCGCGTGGTGATCATCGACGAGGCGCACGAACTGGTGGACCGGGTGACCTCGGTGGCGAGCGGCGAGCTGTCCGCGGCCGCGGTGGAGGCGGCGGTCCGGCGGTGCGGGCGGAACGCCGGCGAGGCGGAGACCGCGCGGCTGTCCGAGGCGGGCAGCGCGCTCGGCCCGCTGCTCCTCACCGCGCCCCCCGGCCGGATGGACCTGCTGGACCCCGCGCTCGCCGCGTCGCTCACCGCGGTACGGGACGCGGCGGCCGCCTGCGCGGCGCAGGTGCGCGCCGCCGCCAGGGCCGGGGACGCCGACCCCGCGCAGGCGGCCGCCGCGCAGGCGGCGCAGGTGGCCCTGGAGGACGTTGAGGCCGTCGCGGACCGCGTGGTCAGCGCCTTCGAGCCGTCCCTTGCCGAGCGCGAGGAGGTCGTCTGGCTGTCGGGCCCGGAGGACGCCGGCGACAGTTCCCGGCCGACCACGCTGCACGTGGCACCGCTCGAGGTCGGCGAGGTGCTGGCCACGTCCCTGTTCGCGGAACGTACCGTGGTGCTCACCTCGGCGACCCTGACCCTCGGCGGCTCGTTCGAGCCGCTGGCCCGGCAGTGGGGGCTGGACCCCTCGTCCATGGGCAGCGAGTGGACCGCCCTGGACGTCGGGTCGCCGTTCGCGCACGCGCGCAGCGGGATCTTGTACGTCGCCCGCCGGCTGCCGCCGCCCGGGCGGGACGGGCTCCCCCCGGAGTACCTGACCGAACTGGCCGAGCTGATCGACGCGGCGGGCGGGCGCACCCTGGGGCTGTTCTCCTCCATGCGGGCGGCCCGCCAGGCGGCCGCGGCGTTGCGCGAATCGCTGGCGTTCCCGCTGCTGTGCCAGGGCGACGACTCGACCGCGCGGCTGGTCAGGGAGTTCGCCGAAGACGAGCCGACGTGCCTGTTCGGGACCCTTTCCCTGTGGCAGGGGGTGGACGTGCCCGGGCCGTCGCTGCGGCTGGTCGTGATCGACCGGATCCCGTTCCCCCGGCCCGACGATCCGCTGGCGAGCGCGCGGGCCCGGGCGGCGCAGGCGCGCGGCGGCAACGGGTTCATGGAGGTGTCGGCCGCGCACGCCGCGCTGCTGCTGGCCCAGGGCGCGGGGCGGCTGCTGCGGTCCGTCGACGACCGGGGCGTGGTCGCGGTGCTGGACCCGCGGCTGGTCACCAAGCGGTACGGGGAGTTCCTGCGCGCGTCCCTGCCGCCGTTCTGGACGACCACCGACCCGCAGGTGGTGCGGGGCGCGCTGCGGCGGCTGGCCGCTGGCTGACGTCAGCCGGACAAGTCCAGGGCGTCGAACTGATGGCGCTCCCACAGGCGCATCGACGTCTCCTCGGGGTACGGGCCGACGCCGGGCCGCAGATCGTAGACCCGCGTGGTCCTGCGCTCGGTGCCGTAGCCGGGCCAGCCCGGGTCGCCGCAGGCCGCGAACCGCAGCCACTCGCTGCGCATGAGGTCGCCGAGCGCGCGGAACTCCGCCGGCGGCCGCTCCCCGGCCAGCGTGGCGCCGATGCCCTGCCCCGCCGGGCCGAACACCAGCGGCACGTCCAGCGCGTGGCACGCGCCGAACGTCTCCGGCGCGGCCGGCGCCTCGGCGCGCAGCTCGTACAGGAACGTCCTGCCGCCGGAGGCGGCGTGCGCCTGCGCCAGGTGCAAGGTCGGCATCCGGAACAGCCAGTCCGAGAAGACCACCTCGAACAGCCGCCCCGCGTCCGCCTCCGGGTAGGCCTTCCGGTATCCGGCCGGCCCGTCCGGGGCCGGGGCGAAGCTTTCGAGGACGGTCGCCGCGTCCTCGTCGGTGATCCGGCCGAGCCGCCCGGACATCGCGATGAACAGCCGGTACTCGTCGCGGTTGTGCCCGGTGAGCAGCTCGACCTCGCGGGCGGCGCCGGACATCAGCGCCCGCCACGGCGCGCGGGGCAGCACCTCGCCGTCGACGACCGGGGAGAACGGGGTGTCGGTGAGCCGCACCGCGCCCCACCGGGGGAACTGCCGCATCCGCCCGGTGACGCTCATCGAGGCGGCGGCCAGGCGCATCGGTTCGGTCTGGCTGAGCGCTTCCCGGGTCGCCGGGACGCCGGCCGCCTCCGCGACCGCCCTGGTGACGTCGGCGGCCAGGGCGGGGGTGAAGACCGTCCCCGGCACGCTCTGCGCGATCGCCCGCCGGAACAGGCCGGCCGCGTCGTCCATCGCGAGCAGTGCCGAGATCACGCCGGCGCCCGCCGACTCGCCGAACACGGTGACGTTGGCCGGGTCGCCGCCGAAGCGGGCGATGTTCTCCTGCACCCAGCGCAGCGCCGCCACCAGGTCGAGCAGGCCGCGGTTGGCCGGCGCGCCGGGGATCTGCGCGAACCCCTCGACGCCCAGCCGGTAGTTGCACGACACGAAGACCGCCCCGCCCGCGGCGAACGCGCTTCCGTCGTAGCCGGGCTCTGCCGCCGAGCCGAACAGGTACGCCCCGCCGTGAACCCAGACGAGCACGGGCAGGGCCGCCGCGTGCGGGGCGGGGGTCCACACGTTCACGGTCAGCCACTCGCCGGTGCCGCCCGCCGCGGGCGGCGCGGGCGGCGACCCCGGGAACGGCGCCTGCGGCGCGGGCGGGCCGAACCGCGTCGCGTCCCGGACGCCGTCCCAGGGCCGCGGCGGCCGCGGCGCCTGGAACCGGAGCGCGCCGAGCGGCGGCTGGGCGAACGGGATGCCGCGGAAGACGGCCACCCCGTTCTCGGCGCTTCCGCGAACCCGGCCGGTACTGGTATAGACCTCAGGATCGGCTGGGCCCATGGGCGATGACCTCCCGCTGCATCGGCGGAGCGATAAGGAGCTTTCCTGTTATTTAACAGGATCAAGCAGGGCCACGGGAATACCGCGCGGCGCCGCCTCGCCCGCAGCACCCCCGTCCGCCACTACGGCACCCGCCATCGCCTTCACGGGCCCCCCGTCCGCCACTACGGCATCAGCCGTTCCGCTTAACACACTTTCTGACGGGACATACCAGGACATATCAGACTGGCAAGTGGTCGCAGAGTGTGCGAAGTCAGGGCGAGTCGGCGGGCGGCGGGACGCCGTGCGGGAGGGAGTCATGCGCAGGCGCGCATCGCGCGGGTGAACGCCTCGGCGCGGTCGCGGTAGTCGCGGAAGCGGCCGAAGCTCGGCGCGGCCGGGGAAAGCAGCACGACGCCGTCCGGGCGCGCCCAGCCGAAGCCCGCCGTCACGGCGGCGTCCAGGTCCGGGCAGTCGGTCACGCCCGCGAAACCGCCGGCCCCGTCCGGGGAGCCGGCCGAGGCGAAAGCCGCGCTGATGCGGGGGCCGCTGTCCGGGAGGGTCAGCACGAACGTCGGCGCCTTCCTGGCGAGCACGCCGGCTGCCAGCGGGGCGTAGTCGATGCCGCGGTCCTGGCCGCCGACGATCAGCGCGACCCGGCGGCCGGGGAACGCGTCGAGCGCCGCCATGGCCGGCAGGACGTTCGTGGACAGGCTGTCGTCCACGAAGGTCACCCCCGCGATGTCGCCGATGACTTGCAGGCGGCTTTGCAGCGGGCGGTACCCCTCCGCCGCGGCGCGAAGCGCGTCGTCGTCGGCGGCCTCCTCAACGCCGAGCGCGATGAGGCACCGTCTCGCGATCAGCGCGTTGCGCCGGTTGTGGGCACCCAGCAGGCCGAGGGGCGCCATCCAGGTCGCCCCGGGCTCGTCGGCCGCGCGCACCCACTCCACCCGGGGCCCGAGCTGCTTGACCCGTTCGCGGATCAGATCGCTGTCGCCGTTGGCGACCGTCAGGTCCGCGCCCGGCTGAGAGCACGCGGACAGCTTGTCGGCGTAGTACCGGTCGACCCCGCCGTGCCAGGGGAGATGATCGGGGCTGAGCGACGTCACGGCGACCACGGGAGGCGAGGAGGCAAGGTCGGTCGCCTGATAGCTGGAGACCTCGACGACCCAGTAATCCCACGGTCCGGCGGGCGACTGCGGGTCGTACGGGGGCACGCCGATGTTGCCGCCGACCATGCACCGGTAACCGAGCCCGGCCAGCAGGTGCCCGGCGACGGACGTCACGGTGCTCTTGCCCTTGGTGCCGGTGATGCAGACCACCCGTTCCAGCGGAGCCTCCTGGAGCCAGAGCCCCAGCCCGCCGACGACGGGGATGCCCCGCCCCGTGAGGTCGGCCACCTCGGGCCGGTAGCGGCTGATCCCCGGTGTCTTGACCACGACGTCGCAGCCCCTGAGCGCGTCGAGGCCGCCTTCGCTGGTCACCAGGACGGGCTGCCCGGCCACGCCGCCCGGCACCGGCTTGTCGTCGACGAGCACCGGTTCCGCGCCCATGGAGCGCAGCTTGCGCAGGCTGGCCATGCCCTCCTGGCCAAGGCCCCAGACGCCGGCCCGGGCGCCGCGCAGATCTGACCAGGCGAGCGTGGACCGTGCCGCCGTCGCCGTCATCTGAGCAGGTCCTCGGACGCGAAGGCGGGCGGAATGAAGTGCGCGCCGACCGGGCGCAGCATGGCAGCCGACGCCGCGGGCGTCGGCGCGTCCGGCAGGGCGGCGACCTCGGCGGCGAGTTCCTGCAAGAGCTTGCTGTCGGCCCGGTCGGGCCGCCGCGCGGCGAGCAGCGCCGCCGCACGGCACTCGTTGACCTCGCCGACGCACTCGAAGGGCTTGCTGCCGGCGGACGTGCCGAGCAGCGCGCGGAACCTGTCGGCCTGCGCGGGATCGGCCAGCGGTTCACGGCTGCCGGGAGACGCCGGCCGGTCTCCGCCCGCGAAGATCCGCTCCAGCTCCGTGACGGGCAGGAACGGCGCGAGGATCAGGTCGATGAAGCAGCATTTGTCGCAGTGCCCGCACCAGTGGTCCAGGCGCAGCGCCTTGTCGATGTGGAAGGCCCTGTTGCAGCTGCGGAACGAGGCGTGGTATCTCCTCAGGGCGGCGAACCGCTCCGCGACCCACAGCTCCGTGCGAGGCCGCAGCAGGGAAAAGTAGTCCGGGAGCCCGGCGCCGGCGCCGGCGAGCACCGCGCGGAAACCCGCCTCGAACGACTCGCTCTTGGAGTACTGGTGGTTCACCGTCCGGCCGCGGTCCTCAAGCGTGGGGATGGACGCCGACCACTCGTTGGACATCACGACGGTGTCGCGGCCTTCCAGCGCGGCCGCCAGGACGGCGACGGCGGAGAGGATCCCCGTCACCGGCACGTGCCCGTTGAGGAACCCGAGGTCCTTCGAGCGCAGCAGCTGCGGGTCGATCTCGCGGTCCGCCCGGATGACCGGCAGGCCGGTCACGGCCGCGGGACGCTCGATGGCCGCGAACCGGTCTCCCGGCCTGCTCACCACGAAGAGGGCGGCGTCGGCGCGCTGCCGCACCTGCTCCACCGTCACTATCGAGTCGATGCCGCCGCCGAACGGCACGAGCGCCCGCGGCCCGCCCCGCCCCGGCGGGCGGCGGGGCGGGGCGGCCGCGGGCCCGGGCGCCTGGGCCGCGGGCCCCTCGATGCGCAGCGGCGTCAGGTCAAGCCCGTTCTGGTAGGCGAATTCGCCCAGGCCCTGGAGGTAGTACTCGCGCAGGAAGGCGCGCTCGGTCTCGGTGACCGCGATCGCGCCCAGGTCGATGACGGGCGGGGCGGCCGTCTTGTAGTAGGAGACGCCCGCGAGCAGGAACACCAGCCGCGCGGCCGCGCGGGCGGCGGGCGTGTCCCACCGCCCGTCCGGGCTCAGCGTGAACCGTTCGGAGAACCGCCGTCCGTCGAGGCTGTACCAGCAGGAGAGCAGGCCCGCCGCCGCGTCGGTCTCGTAGGACTCGTAGCGGAAGACGTTCCCGCGGCGAGGTGACTCGCTCACCGGCCGCCCCGCGGGCGCAGCCGCGCGATCGCCGCGAACCGGCCGCAGGGCCGGACCTCGCGGTCGCTGAAGAACAGGCCGGGCCCCGCGGACCCCGTCGCGATCGCGGCGACGCTGATGTGCCCGTCGGCAACGCCCGCCTCGCGCAGCACGATCCGGTTGGCGGCCCACAGGTCGAAGAGCCACTTGCCGGTTCCGTCGGGGCGGATGACGTCGCCGGCCGCGCCGCCCAGGCCCCGCTCCGCGGCCTCGACGACATCCGCGCCCACCTGGTACCGGCCGGGCGCAATCGCCGGCCCGAGGCCCGCGATCACGTTCCCGGGGCTCGCCCCGAGCGTGCGCATCGCGGCCACGGCCGCCTCGCTCACCCGCGCGACCGTGCCGCGCCACCCGGCGTGCACGCAGGCGAGCACGTGCGCGACCGGGTCGTAGAGCACGATGGGCACGCAGTCCGCGACCATGACCACAAGCGCCACGCCGGGCTCCGCGGTGACCAGCGCATCCGTCTGCGCGATCGCGTCATCCAGGCTGAAGGCGCCGCGTCCCCGGTCCGCGGCGCAGACGATGCGCACCTCGCGCCCGTGCGCCTGGTTGCAGAAGACCATGTCGCCGAGGTCCGCCCCCAGGGCGGCCGCGGCGCGGCGCCGGTTCTCCAGCACGTCTTCGGCCCGGTCGCCCACGTGCAGGCCGAGGTTGAGCGAGGCGTACGGGCCCGACGAGACCCCGCCGCCGCGCGTCGTCACCAGCACGTCGAGATCGGGCCCGTCGAAGGCCGGCCAGGTCAGCACGTCCAGGTCTGCCCGCCGGCGGAACTCCGACGTGGCCGCGGCCGGTGCCGCCATCAGCTCTGCCTCCTCCGGTCTCGTGCCGTCACGCCGCAAGGGTACCGGACCCGCCCTCGCGGGACTGGCG
The DNA here is from genome assembly GCA_035294225.1 of Trebonia sp. Classification (GTDB taxonomy): domain Bacteria; phylum Actinomycetota; class Actinomycetes; order Streptosporangiales; family Streptosporangiaceae; genus Trebonia. The sequence goes on along the minus strand of DATGLH010000040.1, from coordinate 15,326 downwards.
GCCGCGCCGGCTATGCCGGGGCCAGCCCCAGCCGGAGGGTGTTGGCGGTTTCGCTGGCCAGGCTCCCCCCGGCAGCCGCCGATATGGTTCCTTGCCTGGTAACCCCGAATGAGATGTCCGCCGTCGCGCTGGACAGGTGCCGGATTCTGGCCTCCCGCGGCGGCGGCCACGGTCTGCCGGACCCGGCCGATGGCGGCCACCTGCCCGCTGGCGCATAGCCTCCGCGGCGAGCGCCTCGCCCTGCACGCACGCGGCGAGGTGCGGGTGCGGCTCGCCGATCGCCAGCTCATGGCGGACCTTCGCCAGGCCGATGTAGGTGCCCGCCAGGTTGTAGGACGCGCTCGGCGCCGAGACCGCCCCGGGGCTCAGGTGGCGCCCCTCGTTGGTAAGGCAGGCTGGCGCCTGGCGCGGTCCCGGCACGGGGGCTAGCGTCGGGCTATGGTCGTATCGGCGGGCAAGGGGAAGATCTTCACCGCGCGGGGCAGCGTGATGGCGTTCAAGGCCGTCGCCGGGCAGACGAACGGCGACTTCTCGCTGATGGAGCGCACGCTGCCGCCCGGCGGGCGGCGGCCGCCGCCGCACCGGCACGTCAACTGCTCGGAGGGCTTCTTCGTGCTCGACGGGACCGTCACGTTCGTGCTGGACGGCAGCGAGTTCAGCGGCCGGCACGGCGACTTCCTGCTCGTGCCCCGCGGGGCGGCGCATACGTTCGGGAACGGCGGCGCCGGGACCGCGCGGCTGCTCGTGCTGCACGCGCCCGCGATGGACGCCTACTTCGCGGAACTGGACGAGCTGTGGTCCCGGGAGAACCCGCCCGCGCCGGAAGAAGAGCGCGCCCTGATGAGCCGCTACGGGATGGAACCCGCCTGAGGTTCGCGCCGGCCGGCCGGCGCGAACCTCAGGCGGCGCCGGCGGCGAAGGACTCCGCGTCGCGCAGGACGCGCAGGATGTTGCCGCCGGCCAGGGCCGCCAGGTCGGGTTCGGACCAGCCCCGGCGCTGGAGTTCGGCGAACAGCGCGGGGTAGCGGGATACGTCGTGCAGGCCGGCGGTGACCTCGGAGGTCCCGTCGAAGTCACCGCCGAGCCCCACGTGGTCGACGCCGGCGACGGCGCGCACGTGGTCTACGTGGTCCGCCACCTGGGCGAGCGTCGCGGCGGGCGCCGGGCGTGCTGCCTCCCACTCGGCCTTCACGGCATGGACAGCCGACAGGTCCTTAGGATCAAGCCCGCGTCGTTCCGCTTCCGCCCGCAGATCCCGGTACCAGCCGTCGCACTCGGCGGAGACGAAGAACGGCACGAACGTCACCATGCACACGCCGCCACCCGCCGCCAGCCGCTTCAGGACCTCGTCGGGCACGTTGCGGGGGTTGCCGCAGAGCGCAAGCGCCGAGGAGTGCGAGAAGATCACCGGCGCCCGTGCCACGTCCAGCACCGCGTGCATCGTGGACGGCGCCGCGTGCGACAGGTCCACCAGCATGCCCAGCCGCTGCATCTCGGCCACGACCTCGCGGCCGAAGTCGTTCAGGCCGCCGACGCCGGGCTCGTCGGTCGCCGAGTCGGCCCAGCCCACGTTCGAGTTGTGGGTGAGCGTCAGGTACCGCACGCCGAGCGCGTACAGCGAGCGCAGCACGCCGAGCGAGCCGCCGATGCAGTGGCCGCCCTCGGCGCCGAGCAGCGAGGCGATCCGCCCGGCCGCGAACGCCTTCGCCACGTCGCCGGCGGTGAGCGCCAGCTGGAATCGGTCCGGGTAGCGCCGGATCATCCGGTGCACCAGGTCGATCTGCTCGAGCACGGCGGTGACCGCCGCGTCGCCGGCCAGCCGCGCCGGCACGTAGACCGACCAGAACTGGCCGCCCACGCCCCCCTCGACCAGGCGCGGGATGTCCGTGTGCGTCGTGGCGACCCGCCCGGCCAGGTCGATCCGGTCCAGGCCGCCGAACTTCTCCCTGATCTCCCACGGCAGGTCGTTGTGCCCGTCGATCAGCGGGAAGCGGCTGAGCATGGCGCGCGCGAGGGCGACGGTGAGGGCTGAGCCGTCGGCTGTAGTCACGAAGTCAGGGTAACGGGCAGCCGGCTGCGCGCGGCGAGCCGCCTCACGCGGCTTCCGGCACCGCCTCGGGGAAGCCGTCCGTGCCGTCGGCCATCGTCGGGGCCGCGGCGGCATCGCTCACCCGCGCGGCGAAGACCGCGCCGAGCGCCATCAGGGAGGCGGCGCAGAGGAAGGCCAGCCGGTAGCCGCCCAGGTCCCGCGGGCCGGGCCGGGTCGCGCCGAGCACGGTGCCGAGCAGCGCCACCCCGGCCGCTCCCCCGGCCTGGCGCAGCGTGTTCAGCAGGGTCGACGCCTGCCCGGTCAGCGCCGCGGACACCGTGGCCAGGCTCGCCGTCTGCGACGGGACTATCGCGAATCCGAACGAGCAGCCGGTGAAGTACATCAGCACCGGGATCAGCCACGCCGCGTCGCCGGGTTCCGCGAGCGCCATCCCGCCGATGGTCACGATGGTGCCGCACATCCCGGCAACCATCAGGCGCCGCGGCCCGACCCGCTTGTACAGCCGCGAGGTCACCTGCACCCCCGTCATGCCGCCGATCGCCTCGGGGAACGTCGACAGGCCCGAGTGCACCGCGCTGAAGCCCAGGCCGTCTTGCAGCAGCAGGGGAACGAGGAACAGGGTGCCGACGAATCCCGCGCCGGCGAACGCAAGTTGCAGGTTCGTGGTGCGGAACAGCCGGTCGGCATAGATCCGCAGCCGCAGCATCGGCTCGGCGGTCCGCAGTTCCACGGCGACGAAGAGGATGAGCAGCAGCACGCCGGGCATTCCGGTGGCAAGCACCGAGGGCGAGGCCCACCCGGACACCGCGCCCGTCGACAGTGCGTAAAGCAGCAGCGGGAAGCCGGCCCCCGCCAGCAGGAACCCGGGCAGGTCGAAGCGGCCCGGCCGGTGTTCGGAACCGCGGGGCAGGAACAGCCCGCCGAAGACCAGCGCCGCCGCCCCGACGGGCACGTTGATGTAGAAGATCCACCGCCAGGACAGCCCGTCCACGAGCAGGCCGCCGATCACCGGTCCCAGCGCGGGCGCCATGAGCGTCGGCACGATGAACAGCCGGTTCGCCCGGATCCGCTCGGCAGGGGGGAACGCGCGGAACATCATCGCCATCCCCACCGGGACCAGCACCCCGCCGCCGATCCCCTGCACGGCGCGCAGCGCGACAAGCTCCGGCAGCGACGTAGCCGTGCCGCACAGCGCGGACGCGGCCGTGAACAGCCCGATCGAGCCGAGCAGCACGCTCCTGGCGCCGAACCGGTCCCCCACCCACCCGGACGCGGGCATCGCCACCGCCAGCGCCACCAGGTACGCGGTCGCCACCCCGCTCACCGACGCCGCCGGCACCGCGAAGTACCGGCTGAGCGTGGGCAGCGCCACATTTACCACCGTCGCGTCCATGATGTTCAGGAACATCGCCGCGACGTACACGGCGCCGACGACGGCTTTGGCGGGGATCGCGGCCTTCACGGTGTACTACAAGATCGCGCGGGTGCGGCGTGTTCCCGCGCCGGCTTTGGGGCGGTGGGCCACCGCCCCCGGAAGATGAGGGCGGTGGGCCACCGCCCTCATCAGGGCGGCCTGCCGCGCCGGGGCCGCGCCGGGGCGCTGGTGACGTGCCGGGTGGCCGGTGACGCCGGTGGGCCCTGTGACGGCTCCCGCCCGGCCTCGCGGGCCGGGCGGGAGCGCTTACCTGCGATGGCCCAGGCCGAGCTTGCCGAGCCGCCAGCCGGCCACGAACAGGCAGATCAGGCCGATGGCGACAAGGACGCCCATGTCGGTCCCCCACTGGGCGGCGGTGTGGGCCCATAGGGCGTCGGGATGGCTGCCCGCCGGGTTGATCTCGTTCAGGTTGGCCGTCGAGGCGAGCGCGCCCAGGCCCCAGCGGGCCGGGGCGATGTCGGCGATCCAGCCCGCCGCCCCGTTCAGCGGGAACACGCCGCCGGAGAGCACCACCTGCACCATGGTGAGCACCACCAGCGCCGGCATCGTCTGCTCGGGCTTGGTGACCAGGGCGGAGACCGCGAGGCCGACGAGCATCGAGACCACGCAGAGCACGGCGACGGCGATTGCGATCTCAAGGAACGCCGCGCCGATCACCGCGCCATGCGCGGGCATCTGCTTGCCGGCGAGGCCGATGACGACGATCAGCAGCGTCTGGATCACGCTGACCAGGCCGAGGACGAGCACCTTCGAGAACAGGTAGGCGCCGGCCGAGAGCCCGGCCATGCGTTCCCGCTCGAAGATCTCCCGTTCCTTGATGATCTCGCGGATCGAGTTGGCCATGCCGGACAGCGCGGCGGCCATCACCAGGATCAGCAGCGTCTGCTGCGCGCCGGCGTTGGAGTGCATCGGGCCGCCGAGGCCGCTGCCGGACACCGCCCGGACGAGGCCGCCGAGGATGAGCGGCAGCAGCGCGGTGAACATCAGGTAGCCACGGTCGACCGACATCACCCGCGCATAGCGGCGGCCCAGCGTGGAGAGCTGCCGCAACCGGCCGCGCTGGCGCGGCGGCGGCGCCTCCGCCCGCTGCTCCGCCCCTGGCGGCAGCGGCTGCGCCACGGGCGCCGACATCCGCGCCGTCACGTACTTCGCGTAGTCGGCTGATCTCTTGTACTCGCCCATCCAGTCACGCTGGGGCTCGCGGGAGAACGCCTGGAAGACATCCGCCCAGTCGTCCTTGCCGAAGTACTTCAGGCCCTCCTTCGGCGGGCCGAAGTAGGCCATCTTCCCGCCGGGGGCGAGCACGATCAGCCGGTCGCAGAGGTCGAGCAGCTTCGGCTCGACGTCGTGCGTGATGACCACGACCGACTGGCCCTTCTCCGCCTTCTTGTCGGCCATCGCGCGCATCCGTTCCATCAGCTCGCGCTTCAGGTGCGGGTCGAGGGGCGAGGTCGGCTCGTCGAGGAAAAGGAGGCTGGGCCTGGTCAGCAACTCAAGGCCGATGTTGACCCGCTTGTTCTGGCCGCCGGACAGCCGGTCGACGCGGGTGTCCCCGTGCTGGGTCATCTCCAGCTCGGCGAGCACCTCCTCGACGCGCTGGCTCCGCTCGGCCTTCCCCGTGTCGGAGGGGAACCGGAGCTCGGCGGCATAGCCGAGCGCGGTCCTGGCGGTGAGCTGGTCGTGCGTGACCGACTGCTGCGGCACCAGCCCGATCCGGTGCCGGAGTTCCTCATAGCTCTTGTACAGGTCGCGGTTGTCGTACAGCACTGTGCCCTTGGTGGCGGGGCGCTTGCCGGTCAGCGCGTTGAGCAACGTGGACTTGCCCGCGCCCGCCGGGCCGATGACGGCCATGAAAGAGCGCTCGGGCAGCGGGAAGGTGATGCCCTCGAGCAGCACCTTCGGCTTGCCGTTGTCCGTCACCTGGACGAGGAGGTCGCGTGCCTCGAATGAGACCGCGCCGTCGTCGACGTACTCCCGCAGTTCCCCGCCGGCCAGCCGGAACGTGGCGTGGCCGATGCCGATGATGTCGTCCTCGCTTATTTCCGCCTGGTCGACACGCACGCCGTTGACGTAGGTGCCGTTGTGGCTGCCCAGGTCGACGATCTGGTACCGCCCGGCCGGCGACCTGCGCAGCTCGGCGTGTTTCCTGGAGACGCTCAGGTCGGAGATCACGAGGTCGTTATCCGGGGTGCGGCCGATCCGCATGACCTTGGCCGGCAGCGCGAGCCGTGCGGTGGGGCGCCGGTCGACGCTCGGCAGGTGCGTGAGGTCGGCATGGCCCTGCGGCACGGGTTCCGGCGGGCGCGGTGGCTGGGGCTCGAAGCGGAGCAGCGGGCCGTCTTCGGGGTTGCCGAGCCGGACCACGCAGTTAGCGCGGATGTCGACGCGGTTAGTCCGCTCGGTTCCCACGTAGGTGCCGTTGGTGCTGCCCAGGTCCTCAAGCACCCAGCACCGTCCGTCTGCCCGCAGGACGGCGTGCCGCCAGGACACGCGCGCGTCGGTCAGCACGATGTCCGCGGCCGGGTCGCGCCCGATGCGGTACTCGGTGCCGCTTTCCAGCCGGTGATCGGAGCGCCTCGTCCGTACCAACAGCGGTGGCGCGGCATACGGTTTCTGTGCCACCTGATTACCCACCGCCGGATTCCCTCCCGCTTGTCACTCTTCTGTGGTTACATATACGCTTGCTTGCGCCTTCTGCGCGTTCTTGGTGTTTATCGTGACTTCTCAATGTCGTGCGTGCTCTATATGCGGCCTGTGCTTCTCACACTTCAATACGCGCTTTCGCGGCCATTGGCTGCCTCCCTGCCACCGGGTACGGTATCGCCGACCGTGCGCCCGGCGCCCCCCGGTGTCCGCTCACGTCCCTTACCGTACCGGCTTCCTGCGCCGACTACGGTCGCACAGAGTCGACCGCCTGCCCGGTTGCCATGTCCCCTTGAGTGTAGGGCGCGGACGTGAAATCCGGAATCTGGTGAACTATAACTGCGAGGGAGACGTTTTAAACACAGGGCTGATACTCATCGATAGGTGAACGCGCCGGCAGCGACAAGACCTGGGGGCTGACAATGAGCACAGATCCGACCCGGCCGATGAGCCCGCCGGCGCCCGCCGGCGCCGGCGGGCCAGAGCAGCCCGGACCGCGGGAGCATGACAGCGCGCGGCCCGGCGCCGTGTCCGGCCAGGGCGCGGCCGGCCAGGGCGCGGCCGGGGGGCCGGCGGACCGCCCGGCCGCCGGCCCCCCGGACACGGCGCAGCCCCCGGCGGCTGGCCGCCCGGACACGGCGCACCCCCCGGCGGCGGCACCGACCCGGGCCCAGCCGACGGTTCAGCCGGCGGCACCGACCCGGGCCCAGCCCACGTTCCAGCCCGCTCAGCCCACGTTCCAGCCCGCACGGCCGCCGCAGCCCCCGTTCCAGCCGCCGCAGCCCCCGTTCCAGCCGCCGCGGCCCGGCCAGCCCGCCCATCCCCCGGCCGGGGCAGCCGGCTGGCCGGAAGGACCGGGCCTGGCACCGGAGCCCGGCGGGACGCGCCGGGGGGCCGGCGGCAGCAACGCCTATCCGGGCTACCCCGGCGTCCCCGCGCCGCGGCGCCGCCGCCGGCGGCGCTGGACGATGGCGCTCTTCGCCCTCATCGTCTTGCTGATCCTGCTGGTGATCGGCGACCGGGTGGCGCTGGCGGTCACGGAGAACGCGATGGCGGATCAGTTCGTGTCGAACGGCCTTCCGGTCAAGCCGTCGGTCACGATCGAGGGGATCCCGTTCCTGACCCAGCTGGCCGCGCGCGACTTCCGCAAGGTCGATATCTCAGCCAGCAACATCCCGGCCGGCCCGGTGACGATCACGAGCGCCAGGGGGACGCTGACCGGGATGCACCTCAACTCGTCCTTCAACGGCGCCACGGTCGACCACGTCAGCCTGACGCTGTTCACGGCGTTCTCCGCGCTCGCCGACGCCGCCGGACTCGGCAACGGGACCGGCATCACGATGACCCCCGACGGGACGGACAAGCTGAAGATCACCGCCAGCATCGCCGGGAACTCCATCGATACCGAGGAAGCGCAGATCTCGCAGACAGGGCCCCGGCAGATCAGCGTCAGGCTGCTGGACAACGGCAGCCCGCTGAGCGGGCTGCTGGGCTCGTTCGCCGACTTCTCGTTCAGCCTCCCGCAGGGGGTCCCGGCCAGCCTGCGCATAACCGGCCTGTCACTCAACGCGCAGGGCCTGACGGTGACGGCCGCGGCCGACCACGCCACGTTCAGCAAGTGATCGCCCAGGCGGCCGCCGCACGCCGGCATGAACGGCCGGTATAAACGATGGTGGAGCCGGAGCAGCGAGGGAGCCTGACGTGAGCGAGTACCCGGACCGGCCGCGATCGTACCTGGACCAGCCGCGATCGCGAGGCGGATGGCCCGCGCAGCCACCCCGGTACACATCCGCCAGCCCGGACGGCTACCAGCCGGGGAACCCCGGCCAGGGCGCCGGGCCCCGCCCCTTCGCGGGCCCCGGCCGCGGGCCGGCGCCGCGCCGCCGGCGGCGCGGCCGGGGCTGGATCGCACTCGCGGTCACGCTGGCGGTGCTCGCGATGCTCCTGGTCGCCGCCGACCAGGCCGCCAGGGCGTACGCGCAGAACATGATCGCCAGCAAGATCCAGTCGTCGGGGGGACTGGCGACCAGGCCCTCGGTGACCATCGAGGGCTTCCCGTTCCTGACACAGCTCGCCGCGCACGACATCCGCACGGTCGACCTCAGCGCGAGCAACGTCCGGGAGAACAAGCTCGACATCTCAAGCATCAAGGCGAAGGCGACCGGCGTGCGCCTCAGCTCCGGCTTCAGCAGCGCGACGATCGATCACATAGCCGGCACCGCGTTCATCTCCTTCGCCTCGCTGGAGAGCGCGGCGGGGGTGCGGGGCGCCACGATCACGGCGGACCCGGCGGCCGGCCCGAACGCGGTGAGCGTGGGCGTGGGCCCGCTCACCGCCACGGCGCAGGTCGCGCAAACCGGGCCTGACCAGATCACCGTGAAGATGGGCAGCCTGGGCGGCATCGCGTCGTCGCTTATCGGGTCGCTGCCGGACTACACCATCCAGGTGCCCAGGCTGCCCGCCGGGCTACAGGTCCGTAGCGTCACGGTGGTCAGCCAGGGCATAGACGTCAACGCCTCGGCGAGCGACACCACGCTGTCGCAGTAGGTGTCAGGGGACAAGCACGGCCGCGCCGTCAAAGCGGCCCGCCTTGAGATCCGCCAGCGCCCGGTCGGCGGCGTCGAGGCCGTATTCGTGGACCGTGACCGACAGCCGGTGCGACTGGGCGAACCCGAGAAACTCGCGCGCGTCCTCCCGGGTGTTGGAGGTCACGCTGCGTACCTGCCGTTCCTGGAACAGGTGCCGCTCGTAGGACAGCGCCGGGATGTCGGTCAGGTAGATGCCCGCGATCGCGAGCGTCCCGCCGCGGTCGAGGGCGGCCAGCGCCGGCGGCACCAGGTCGCCGACGGGCGCGAAGAGGATCGCCGCGTCCAGCGGTTCGGGCGGCATGTCGGCCGGGCCGCCCACGAACGTGGCGCCGAGCGAGCGCGCCAGCTCCCGCGCCTGTGCACCGCGGGTCATCACGTACAGCGTCGCCCCCTGGGCCAGCGCCACCTGAGAGGCCAGGTGAGCGCTGCCGCCGAAGCCGTAGACGCCGAGGCGGCCGCCCGGCGGCAGCGCCGCGCGCTTCAAGGCCCGGTAGCCGATGATCCCCGCGCACAGCAGCGGGGCGAGCTCGGCATCGGAGTATCCGGCCGGCAGCCGGTGAGCGTAAGCGGCGGGAACGGTCATGTACTCCGCGTAACCGCCATCGGCGTCCCAGCCGGTGTAGGACGACGACGGGCAGAGGTTCTCCGAGCCACGGCGGCAGTACCGGCACTTGCCGTCGGTGGAGCGCAGCCAGGCCGCTCCGGCCCGGTCGCCGACCGCGAACCCGGAAACGTCCCCTGACCCGACCGCCGCCACGACGCCGACCACCTCGTGCCCGGGTATCACGCCCGCCCGGTGCACCGGCAGGTCCCCCTCGGCGACGTGCAGGTCGGTCCGGCACACTCCGCATGCCAGCACGCGGAGCAGCAGCTCATCCGGCCCGGGGCTGGGGACCGGAGTTTCCCGCGGCACCAGCGGGTGCCCGGTTTCCACTGGCCCGGGCCTGTCCACATGCCATGCCCGCATCACAGCGCCTCCATCACAGCTTCACAGCGCCTCCATCGCGGCCGCCTTCCCTCGTACCGCTCGTCGCTCAACGTTAGCCCGCGGCCGCGCCCCGGGAGCGCCCGCCCCCGCTGAACGGCGGCGGGCGCGGGATTAGCGGCGGGGCCAGGATGCGGGGTTAGCGGCGGGGCCAGGATTAAGGCGCGGCCGGGCAGCGGAAAGGAGCCGGGCAGCGGAAGGGAAAGGCATCTGCTGGAAGGTAAGGAGGACTGGAAGGTGCTGGAAGGTAAGGAGGAGTCGAATGTGAACGAAGTGAAATCGGAAGCAAAGGAGCCTGGCGTTCGCCTTCTGGCGCCGGCGGCGAGCGGCGTCCGGCTCAGCCGGTAAACTGCGGCCTCATGCCGGACGCCGCCGAAGCCACATGCGCGTTCTGCGCGATCATCCGCGGCCGCGCACCCGCGGTCAAGATCCTGGAGACCGGGCGGCTGCTGGCCTTCCTCGACCACCGGCCGCTGTTCCGCGGCCACACGCTGCTGGTTCCCAAGACCCACCTGCGGCTGCTGTCCGACCTGCCCGCGCAGCAGACGGCGGAGTTCCTCATCACGGCGCAGCGCCTGGAGCGGGCAGTCGAGGACGGGCTGGGCGCGGCGGGCACGATGATCCTGGTCAACAACGTGGTCAGTCAGTCCGTGCCGCATCTGCACCTGCATGTGATCCCGCGCAACCCCAGGGACGGCCTGCGGTTCTGGCTCGGCCCGCGGCACCCGTACGACGCCGCGCACCCCGCGGAGGAGTACGCGGCGAAGATCCGCGCGGCGCTCCCCGCCGGGTAGCGCGTCACGGCCTCCCGCCGGGTTGCCCGTCACGGCCTCCCGCCGGGTTGCCGTCACGGCAATTTCGCCGGGTGATGACGCGATGCACGGACGCCCAAGCAACCATCAGTCTCAGGAAACGCAGAAGAAACCGACATCACCCTGCATACTAGGATGTAAAACCCGAAGGGAAAGAATCGGAACTCAGCTTTGAACCTGCGCTCGATGGCTCATAATTGGCAAGAGCGCACCGTGCACATACCTCAGGAGCCGCCCGTGACACCCGGCAGAAGGGTTGGCCGAAAGGCACCGCCGGTGAACGTGAACTCGTCGGTGCGGAGTCTCATTCTCGGTGTGGACCGGTCCGGCAGGATCGTCCAGCATGACCGGACGGCTCCCAAGATTCTGGCACGTTCCTCTGGCGAGCTGCTGGGAGTTCACCTAAACGACATTACGTCGGGCAGCCCGGGCACCCGCCCCGGCGACAAGGAGGCGGTCACCACCTTGCTGGAGGCGGTGAAGGCCGAGCGGGAGGGGAACGCAGTCCTCACGGTCGCGCTCGCCGACGGCGGAACCGCTGACGCCGTGGTCACCGCCAAGCCGATGCAGACCGGCGACAGCGACGTGGCGGCCTTCGTCATCTTGCAGATCCCCGTGCCCACCGCCGAACGGTTCGTCGATCCCGCTCTCATGCGCGACATGCTGCTGCGCGACACGTTCGCCGGCATCGACGACACGCTGGACTTCAGCGAGCTCGCGGAGATGCTGATGGCCCGGCTGGTGCCCGCGTTCTGCACCGCGGGCGAACTGCTGGTGCTGGAGAGCCTGGTCGGCGGCAACGAGATGCCCGCGCACAGCCCGGACGCCAGTCATCCGCTGCGCCGCCTCGCGGTCGTGCACGACCAGAAGAACCCGGCCTGGCAGGCCGCGTTCCCGACCGGTGAGATCCTGCGGTACCCCCCAGGATCGCCGTATGTGCGGTGCATCGAGTCCGGCAAGCCGGTGCTCGAGCACTCGATCACCGCGGAGTCGGCGCGCAAGCTGGCGAAGGCCTGGCGGCGCAAGCCGGTCGCCAGCCTCATGTCCGACGTGTCGATGCTGCTGCTGCCGATCGTCGCGAAGGGCACCACGCTCGGGTTCTTCAACTGCATCCGGCAGGCGGGCACCCGGCGCTTCGACGCGTACGACATGGAGATGGGCATGGAGTTCGCCTCCCGTGCCGCCGTCTTCTTCGACAATGCGGGCCGGTACAAGCGCGAGCACGCCACGGCGCTGATGCTGCAGCGGTCCATGCTGCCCACCGGGCTGTCCGCGCCGTCCTCCGTCGAGGTGGGGCACCGGTACCTGCCGGGCAGCCAGCTTGTCGAGGTCGGCGGCGACTGGTACGAGTCGATCAAGCTGCCCGGGGCGCGGGTGGCCCTGGTGGTGGGCGACGTCGCCGGGCACGGGGTGCGGGCCGCGGTCACCATGGGGCGGCTGCGCACCGCGATCCAGACGCTGGCGATGCTCGAGCTGCCGCCGGCGGAGTCGCTACAGCAGCTCGACGAGCTCATGCAGAACATCGGCGAGCGGGAGCCGCACTTCGCGACCTGCGCGTACGCCGTCTATGACGCGGTGACCGGCGAATGCGAACTCGCCGTGGCCGGGCACCTGCCGCCGCTGCTCGTCTACCCGGACGGCCGCAGCGAACTGCTCACGGTCACCCCGTCGCCGCCGCTCGGCGTCGGCAACGGGGTGGTCGACACCAAGCGGTTCACCGTGGAAGACGGCAGCCTGTTCGTGCTCTACACCGACGGGCTGGTGGAGAGCAAGGACCGGGACATCTCCGACGGCCTCGACAGGCTGCAGAGCGCGTTCGGGGCAGGGGCGCCGCAGGCGCCGCTGGAGGATCTGTGCAAGACCTCCCTGGACGGCGTGTACTCCGACGCGCAGCGCGACGACATCGCGGTGCTCATCGCCAAGCTGCGCCGGATCCCCGAAGACCAGCGGATCTGCTGGACGCTGGTGCACGAGTTCACGTCGGTGCGGGAAGCGCGCATGCTGATCCGCGACCCCCTGAAGCGGTGGGGCCTGGAAGACCTGGAGCCGGTCACCGAGCTGCTGGTCTCCGAGCTGGTAACCAACGCGATCAAGTACGCCAAGGGGGAGATACTCCTGCGGCTGATCCTGGAATCCGACAGCCTGGTGTGCGAGGTGCACGACTCCTCGCCCGCGCTGCCCCGGGTGCTCCAGGTCGACCGGGACGCGGAGAACGGGCGCGGGCTGCACGTGGTGTCCCAGTTTGCCGCGCGCTGGGGCGCGCGGCGTACCCACTCCGGCAAGGTGGTCTGGTGCGAGCAGACCGTGCCGGAGTCGGTCATGGAAGCGCTGCGGGCCGCGACGGGGACGTCGCCGGACGTCTCGGTGGCCGTGCCGGACGCCGTAGCGTCCGGCACGGCCACCGAGACCGAGGCAGCGTCCGCGGTCGTGACCGTCCCGCGGTTAGCGCTCGCCGGCTACAGCCGCCACCGTCCGTTCGGCATGGCCGGCGGACCTTAACCACCGCGGGCGCCGCAAAGCCGCGGGAGCCGCGGGAGCCGCGGCGGGCCGGCATCGCGGGAGCCGCGGCCGGGCGGCGCCGGCGCCGGGCGCTATTCGACGGTGACGCTCTTAGCCAGGTTGCGGGGCTTGTCGATGTCGCGGCCCAGCTTGGCGGCGGCGTGGTAGGCGAGGATCTGCAACGGGACGTTCAGCACGATCGGCTCCAGCTCGGGTTCGGCCCTGGGGACGCGGATGGTCGCGTCGGCCAGGCCCTCAGGGATGTCCGTGCTGGTGACGGCGATGACCGGGCCACCGCGGGCCTTGATCTGCTCGATCGTGGAGATGTTCTTCGCGACGAGGTCGTCGGACGGGACGATCACGACGCTGGGCATGTCCGCCTGGATGAGCGCCAGCGGCCCGTGCTTCAGCTCCCCGGCCTGGTACGCCTCGGCGTGCACATAGGAGATCTCCTTGAGCTTCTGCGCACCCTCGCGGGCGACCGGCCAGCCGCGGACGCGGCCGATGAAGAACATGTGCTCGGCGCCCGCGTAGCGGTGGGCGACCGCGGCGATCTCTTCCTCGGCGTGCACGATCTTGCTGACCTGTTCGGGAAGGCTCCGCAGGCCGCTGACGATGCGCTGGCCGCTGGCCGCGCTGAGGTCGCGGACCCGGCCCAGGAGCAGCCCGAGCAGGGCGAAGCTGACCGCCATGTTGGTCAGGGCCTTGGTGGAGGCGACCGCGACCTCCGGGCCGGCGTGCAGGAAGATGCCGTGCCCGCACTCGCGCCCGATCGCGCTGCCGACCACGTTGACCGCGCCCATCACCTGGCCGCCCTTGCGCTTGAGCTCCTGCACGGCCATCAGCGTGTCGATGGTCTCGCCGGACTGGCTGACCGCGACGTACAGCGTGTCCGGGTCCACGACCGGGGAGCGGTACCGGAACTCGCTCGCGGGCTCGGCGTCGGCGGGGATCCGGGCCAGCTCCTCCACCAGCATCGCGCCCATCTGGCCCGCGTAGTAGGCGGACCCGCAGCCGAGGAACTTGACCCTGCGTATGGCGCGGAGCTGACGGGCGTCGAAGTTGATGCCCCCCAGCCGTGCCGTGGCGAAACGGTCGTCGAGGCGTCCGCGCAGCGCGCGGCGCAGCGCGTCGGGCTGCTCGTGGATCTCCTTGTGCATGTAGTCCCGGAAGCCGCCGAGCTCGTAGTCGTCGGCTTCCGCGTCGACGGTTGTGGGGGTCTTGACGCCGCCCGCGCGCTGCCCGTTCAGCGTGGTCGTGTGGTAGTCGTTCGCCCGGATCGTGGCTATCTCCCCGTCTTCCAGGTAGATCACCTGACGGGTGTAGCGGACCAGGGCCGCGACGTCGGAGGCGACGAACATCTCGTTTTCGCCGAGGCCGAGGACGATGGGGCTGCCGTTGCGGGCGACGACCAGCTGGTCGGGGTTCTTGACGTCGAGGACGACCAGGCCGTAGGCGCCTTCGACGCGGCGGAGGGTACGGGCGACGGCGTCTTCGAGGGAGATGCCGGATGCGCCGCCGGAGGCGCCGCCGAGCTCGGCGGCGATCATGTGGGCGAGCGCCTCGGTGTCGGTGTCGCTTGCCAGCGTGACGCCGCTGGCCTGGAGCTGCGCCCTGAGCTGTTCGGCGTTCTCGATGATGCCGTTGTGCACCACCGCGATGCGGCCGGCGGTGTCGGTGTGCGGGTGGGCGTTGACCTCGTTCGGCTCGCCGTGGGTGGCCCATCGTGTGTGACCGACGCCTATGGTGGTCTTGATGTTGCTCTTGAGCTTGTCCCGGAGGTCCTGGACGCGGCCGGCGGTCTTCGTCACCTGGAGACGGCCGCGGTACACCACCGCGAGGCCCGCCGAGTCATAGCCGCGGTACTCCAGCCGGTGCAGTCCTTCCACCAGGACGGGGATCGCGTCCCGCCTGCCCACGTACCCAACAATGCCGCACACGCGCGTTCTCCCTCCCGGTCAGGCCTCCCCCGGCCGTCTTCCGGACGGGGCGGCTTTCCGCTGTCAGCGGCTGTCGGCCACTGTCAGCCGTACACTATGCGCCGGAGCTGCCGCTCGGACATCTCCGGAGCTCCGAACCTGCGCACCGCTAGCTCGGCCGCGATCAGCGGCCAGATCTCGTCATTCTTACGATGGATGCCCCGCAGCTCGCCGTGGCGGCGTTTCACGAATTCCTCGATGGTCTCCCCGAAGTAGGCCGTGACGTCCGCCACTACCCGCATCGCCGTCGCCTCGGGCAGCCCCGTGGAGGCCGCGATATGGCGGACCAGATCCTGCGGGTAGACATCGCTCATAACGGTGACAGTGTGACAGCC
>DATGLH010000039.1:0-9816 GCA_035294225.1 Trebonia sp. | reverse complement strand
CTATCCAGTCTGATCGGAGATCGGGCGCGGCCGTGACATAACCGCTCAGCTCCCGGTGGCGCCCTCCCCGGCGACGGTCTGCCGTATCCGCTCCACGATCTGGTTAGCCTCGTCCTCGCTGATCTCGTAGAGCTGGTTGTCCATGTTCCCTCGCTCGTAGGAGTACAGCAGTGGCGTGTGCTCCCATTTCAAGTTGCGAGTGAACGCCTGGTCTTCTTGTCCTTCGTCATCGATAACCCGGCGAATGACGCCTCCAGGACGCTGTCTGCTGCTGAACTCGTTGACGATCGCGTAGTAGGTGATTTTCGTCGGCACCGTGTCCTCCTACAGGTGTTCTGGGATGGCTTGCGCATGAGGCGGGATTGGGATGTAGGCGTTCACTCTCCTTTGGAAGTCCTCAAGTTCATCCCGTTCTGCGTTCGTTGTCGCCGGGTTGCGCAATCGTTCGTAGGCCGGATGGGTGAGCTGCTTTGCCTCGAAGCTGATCTTGGTGTGGAACTGGACTTCAAACAGCTGTCCGTTCTCGGGAACCCGCCACCGGCTGTTGATCCCTTTGTACTCCTCGCCGCTCCAGGAATTCCGAAGTTCGATGAGTTCGAACCCCGCAGTCTGTAGGCGGCCGATATCCGCGTACACGCCCTCGGCGTAATGCTCTTCGGTGTACTGATACGTGTAGCGAATTGCGTCCTTCACTGTCGTTAGCGCATCGGCAGGCGTGAGATCCGGCTGTGCCTCTAGTTGACGTGCGACCTTCTCCATGATCCGGTCCTCGCCCTTGCGGCGGAACTCCAGGCCGATCAGGTGGCGGTCGGGGTCCTCGGCCTCGATGCGGAGCATGGCCGGGGTGACGACCTTCTCTTCCGTTTCCCGGATGTCCGCGCAGCCCCGCCGCACGGACGTGGCCGCAGCCTCGTCGATGGAAGCGGAGGATCTCCAGTCCGCTGGATGCGTCTGCGCGTATCGCAGCCACTCGCGCTCGAATGCGGGCTTCGCCGCCGTCTCCCAGTGCTCGCGGGCGGCGTCGAGATACGCCGCCTCGGCCTTGGCCTGATACCCGGCATGGATAGCGGCGCGGTCGCCCGGGCCGCGGCTGTCCGGCTCGGCGGCGGACTGCTCGTCCACGCCGGCCGTGGCCAGATCGTCCGGCGCGGCGTCCGCGGCGGCCAGTGGAGGGTCGTCGTCCCGCAGGCGGTCGATCTCCATTGGCCACCACCCAATGTACCTATATGCCTACTAAAGGTAGCGTAGCCGCCGGGCCTCGCAAACCGGCAGCGTTCTGCTACCGGCGTTAGCCGCTCGTAATGAGACCCAGGAAGCGCTACTTCGGCGTGGTCAGGTCGTAAACGGTGGCGCCGCCGAGGTACGGCCTGTCGGCCGCGGGCGTGAGCTGTGCGACGGCCACCCACCACCCGGCCCCGGCCCGAACCACCGCCGGACCGCCAGGAACAGCAAGAACACCGGCAAGGCGCCTTCCAGCGCCTCCGGCACGAGCATCGACCACGAGCTGAACCCGAACAGCGCGCCGACAGCTCCGTCACCCACAACGACGCGGGCGTCTTGTCCGCCGTGATGAAGTCCGGCGAGTCGGACGAGCCGGAGAAGAACGCCTTCCGCGACCGCGTCCCGGCCTGCACCGCGGCCGCGTAGAAGTCGTTCGCGTACCCGTTCCTGCTCAGGTTGAACAGGTGGAGCACCGCCGTGACCGCCAGCAGCCCGGCCTTGAACCCGCACTGCGCGTCGGAGAGGCCGGCGCCGAGGGTGGCGCGCAGCAGCACTCATCCGGACGAGCGTGCGGAACCGCCATGAGCCGGCCCCGCGCGCCGCCGCAGAGCCGGCTATGCCGTCCTCAAGGCTCTCCGGAAGGATGAAGGTTCCGTCCTTTTCATCCCGAACGTACGCGTGGCGCCGCCCCTGGCTACGCCGTCCGTCCCGGACGTCCGCGTCCGGGTGATTCTCAGCCGGCGGCCGCGCTGCGCCAGCCGCGGTGGTAGCTCTCGCGCACCACCACCGAGTAGGGCGCCGGGCTGACGATGGCCCGCACCGCGAGCTGCTCGTGGGGCTGCACGGTGGTCTTGCGGGTGCCGCCGTCCGGCTCGCCCCAGATCACCCGCACCTCGGCGCCGATCGGGACGTCGGGATCGACCGTGGCCAGCGAGAGCGCCGCGCGCTCGTTCGCGCTGTAACCGGTGAACATCGACAGCCCGACGACCTTCCCGTCGGCGTCGACCACCGAGTCGAAGTTGGACGACCCGTAGTTGGCGTTCGGCAGGTCGAAGAACTGGTAGCCGGGCGCCGGGCCCACCGGCGAGGCAAGCAGTTTGGCGACGTCCTCGGCGTTCCAGGCCAGGGTCACCTTGCGCCGCTGCGCCGCCGGGTCGATGGCGGCCAGCGCGTCCCGGCCGATGAAGTCGTGGTCGAACTTGACGAACGAGCCGTAGCCGAGCTCCCACGGGTTGGTGTAGTAGTCCTCGATCTTGTCCGACACGAAGCTGCCGGCGATCGCGTTCGTCGCCTCGTAGCTGTCCACCCCGAGCCATTCACGGTACGGCCGCAGCTCCTCGGCGGTGTAGATGGCCGGCAGCGGGGAGGGGATCCAGCCCGACTCCAGCGTGTTGCACGAGTAGGCCCGCGCGCCGCAGGGCTCGAGGCCGAACTCGCGGCCCGCCTCCAAGATGGCGTCCCGGACCCTGTCGTAGGACTCGTACGGGCCCCAGATCTCCAGGCCGGGGGCGCCGGCCATGCCGTGCCGCAGGGTGCGGACCTTCTCCCCGGCGATGGTCATGTGGCCCATGCGGAAGAAGCGCACCTGCTCCATCGGGCCGCCGTTGAGCTTCTCGATCACCGCCCAGGCGTTCGGGCCCTGGATCTGGAAGCGCCACACCTCGCGCTTGACCGCCTTGCCGTACGGCCGGGACGGCGACCGCGGGTCCAGCTTGACGTCGACGTTGTAGCCCGTGCTCGCCTTGTACATCAGCCAGTTGGCCACCGGTGCCCGGCCCACGAACACGAACTCCTCGTCCGCCAGGTGGAAGAGGATGCCGTCGCCGATGACGCCCCCTTCGGGGGAAACGGGGACGAACTGCTTGGCCATGTCAACCGGGAAGTTCGCCATGCTGTTGACGCCCGTCTCGGTGAGCAGGCGCAGCGCGTCGGGCCCGGACAGGAACAAATTGTGCATGTGGTGCGACTGGTCGTACAGCACCGCGGTCTGCCGCCAGGCGATCACTTCGCGGCGGAAGTTCGTGAACTCGGAAGGAACCACCGGGTATATGTAAGCGCCGATCTGCGAGTTGCGGAGCAACTCTACGGTGTTCCCCGCCTCGTCAAGCAGTTCTTGCAAGTTCTTCGCGCTCATGTGTGTCACCTGTTCTCGTGCGGCTGTGCGGACTGATGCTAACGCCGCGTCGGCCGGCCCGGAAATGCCCGTGTGGCTGCCCCAGCCCGCGGTGCGCACCGTTTGGTCCCGGCACCAATGAGCACCGCCGGACGGGCCGGGCTTATGCCACCCGCGCGCCGATGAGGTGGCCCACGCCATAGGTGACGGCTGCCGCGAGCGCGCCGGTGAGCATCTGGCGCAGTCCCATGCGGACGGCGGAGCGGCCGTTCAGCGCCCCGATGGTGGCGCCCACGCCGAACATGGCGGCCAGCGCCAGGCCGACCGCGGTCGCCAGTGCGGCTGTGCCGCCGCCGGCCAGGTAGGGGATCACGACGACGAACGCGCCGATCGCGAACGAGGCCAGGCTGGAGACCGCGGCGACCCACGGGGAGCCGAGCTCGTCCGGGTCCAGGCCGAGTTCCTCCCTGGCGAGCGTGTCCAGAGCGACGGCGCGGTCGGCCATGATCTGGCCGGCCAGGCGCTCGGCGTCGGCCCGGGGCAGGCCCTTGGCACGGTAGATCAGCGCCAGCTCGGCGTGCTCCTCCGCGGGGTTCTGCTCCAGCTCGGCCCGCTCCAGCGCGATCTCGCGCTCGTACATCTCGCGCTGGCTCGACATGGAGACGTACTCGCCCGCCGCCATCGAGAACGACCCGGCCAGCAGCCCGGCGATCCCGGCGAGCAGGGTCACCGTGCGTGATGCGGCGGAGCCGGCGAACCCCATGACCAGCGCCGTGTTCGAGACCAGGCCGTCGCTGATCCCGAATACCGCGGCGCGCAGCGCGCCCGAGCGGTCGCCGCGATGCCAGCGCTCGCGGCGCCGGATCTGCGTCGCCGGGTCGGGCTTGCCGCCGTCGATGAGACGCGCGAGCGTGCGCGCGTGCGACCGCTCGTCCGCGGCCATCCCCGGCGCGGCGTCCGGTTCGTCGTCGTACATCCCGGCGTCGGCGCGTTCGGCGCGTTCGATGAGCGGCAGCACGGCCGCCGTGGAAAGCCTGCCCGCGGCGGCGCCGAGCAGGCGGGTCCGCAGGCTGGGCCGCCCCGGGGCGGGCACCTCGGCGCCCGCCTCGCGCAGCCGGGATTCCCAGTGCGCGGCATGCCCGCGTTCGATCGCCGCGAGCTCACGGAAGATCTCCCGCCGCTCCCCGGTCTCCGCCTCGGCGAGCCGCGAGTACAGCGCCGCTGCGTCCCGCTCGCTGGCAAGCAGCTCCTGCCACCGCTTGACCGGCGACTGAGAGTCAGCGTGTCGTACCATCACGCCCGCTATAACGAAACCGGCCGTTCGCTAATTCCGGCGGCCGTGCCGGCCGGCGCCGTCAGGCGAGCAGGCGCCGCCCGTACCAGTCGGCGGCGTCCCGTACGCCGGGGAAGACGAAGAAGTACCCGCCGCCGAACGGCTGCACGTAGTCGACGAGCGGCTCGTTGATCAGCCGCTTCTGAATGGTCTCGAACTGCCGCCTGATGTCCTGCTGGTAGGCGATGAAGATGTGTCCCGCCTGCATGTTGCCGTTCTCGTCCACGCCGAGGTCGTAATTGTAGGAGCGGCGCACGATCCGCTGGTTCTCCGTGGCCTTGGTGCGGGGGTTGGCGAGCCGGATGTGGGAATCGAGCGGGATGACGTACCCGTGCGGGTCTGCGGCGTAGTCCGGGGTGTCGAACTCGCTCGTGCCGTCCAGCGGCGCGCCGCTGTCCCGGCGGCGGCCGAACATGTTCTCCTGCTCGTTGATCGACACCCGGTCCCAGAACTCGACGAGCATCCGGATCAGCCGCACCACCTGGTATGAGCCGCCATGGGCCCATTCCGGCTCGGCGGGGTCGTCAACCCACACCAGGCTGCTCGCTTCCCTGCCCGTGGGGTTCGCGGTCCCGTCCTTGAAACCCAGGAGGTTCCGTGAGGTGCCCGACGGGCGCGGCGGGGAGTTGTAGCCCTCCATCTTCCACCGGAGCTGCATGCCGCCCCGGGTGTGCCGGAGGATGTCCCTGATCGCGTGGTGGATCGTGTCGGGATGGTTGGCGCACAGTTGCAGCAGCAGGTCGCCGTGCAGCCAAGCAGGCTCAAGCGCGTCGTTCGGGAAGGTGACCATCGGGGTCAGCCGCAGCGGCTTGCGGTCCGCCAGGCCGTACCGGTCGTCGAACAGGGACGCTCCCGCCGACAGCGTCACGGTCAGCCCGTCCGCCGGGACCGCCGGCCCCAGCACGTCGCTGTCCGACGGGGGCTGGCCGACGCCCAGATCGGGCGGCGTGCCGCCGGCCGTCAGGAACCGGGCGCGGCTGGTCAGCTCGCGCAGCAGGCTCGCCAGGCCGGCCCGGTCCGCGACCGTGCAGTCGAAGGCGGCGACGCATGCGGACGCCTGCTTGTCCGCGGGGCCCGGGGTGAGCACCCCGGCCTGATGCGGGCCGTGGAACGGGTAGGCCGCCGCCGTGGCCGGGCCGGAGTCCGCGCCCGCCTCGGCATCGGCGCGGGCGCCGCCGATCAGCACGCCGCCGGCCAGCGCGGTGCCCGCGGCGCCGGAGACGGCGCCCCTGAGGAAACTACGGCGATTCAACGGATGGTCGCTCCTTACGCGGGTCGTCGTTGTTCAGTGAGACGGCGGGACCTCAAGCAGGTCCGGAACGGAAGCGAGCGTCTCCAGCAGCGCGCCGATTGCCGAGTCGACGTGCTCGCGCGCTGACTGGGAGACTGTGCCGAGGGACTGCCACCGGCCATTGACGCGGGTCGCGAGCAGCGCCTGCCGCAGCCTGCCCAGCTGGCTCCCGGCGGCGGCCAGCAGGCCTGGCTGCCTTGCGTTGATCAGCGGTGCGAGGTACCCGAGCACTACCGCGGTGACCTGCGCGTCGGCATAGGTCTGCGCGTACGCGGCGCCGCCGCCCTCGTCGTCCATCCCGGACAGGTGATCGCGCAGCGCGTCCTCGAGGATCTCGTGCGCGCGGACCGGCAGGTTCGTCGGGTCGCCGGCCAGATCGGGGGAATTCAGGTTCTTCCGCACCGCGGCGACATCGCTGGCCAGCGTCGCGGCGACGGGCAGCAGTTCCGCCGCGCTCTGGCCGTGCCACAGGCCGTACTCCAGGCGGTGCAGCCCGGTGAAGTTCTTGTCGCCCGTGCCGCCGGGAAGGCCCTCGGGCAGCCCGTCCACGGCTATGCCCAGCGTGCCGAAGCTGTCGTAGGAGGCGCCGACGCGCTCCCAGTCGAGCTGGGCGGCGAGCCAGTCGCTCTTCGCCGCGGCCAGGTCGCCGCGGCGAAGGTCGGCCCGGATGGCAGCGACGGCCCGCGCCAGGCCGGCGAGCTGCCCCGCCGCATAGGCCTGGTACTCCTTGTCCGGGCCGGCCAGCTCGCCGATCGTCACCGGCCTGACGGCGACCGGACCGGCTGAGGTCGCACCGCCGGCCGCGGCGGTGACCTGGACCGGCTGGGAGGCCATCGCCGGCCGGCTGCCCATCAGGCACCTGATCACGTAGGTTCCGCTGCCGAGTGTCGCGGTGAGCTGCGCTTTAGTCCCCGGGCCGATGGTCTCGATCTCTCCCGCCACCCCGCCGGAGGCATTGTCCAGGTCGATCTCGCCCGCCAGGCCGGACTGGTTGTCGACCGTGATCGTCTGGGTTCCCGGCCGGGCGGAGGTCCATTCCGGCGCGCACTCGGCGCGGGTCACGGTCACCATCGCGGTGGCCGCCTGACTCGCGGCCGGCAGCACCGCGATCGTCGTGCCCGCCGCGAGCGATGGCACCACGACCAGCACGCCCGCCACCGCCCACGGCCGGCGTCCGGCCAGCCGCTCCCAGCGGCCGACGGTCCCCGTCCCGCTCACGGCCGCTGAGGCGGCAGGACCCGGCGCGGCGCGCCCGGCCCGGACGAATGCCGGGATGACAACGCCGAGGTAGACGATCCAGGCGACGACCTGTAGCACGGTCATCTTCGGTGACAGTTCGGTGACCCCGGTTATCAGCGACGCCCACCAGGACCCGGGATCCACGTGCGGTGTCAGGTCGAACGCGATCCAGCGCCATCCGGGCAGCAGGCCCGCGTCCTGCAGGTCGCCGAGCCCGTATGCGAGCACGCCGGCGGCGATGACGATCAGGGCGAGCGCGGTCCGGCTGAAGAACACCCCGACGTTCAGCCTAACCGCCCTGCGGTACAGCAGCCAGCAGAGCGCTATCGCGGCGGCCAGCCCGGTTGCGGCGCCGGCCAGCGGCCCGGCCGCCTGCCCCGATGCCTTGGCCGCCGTCCACAGGAACAGCGTCGTCTCCAGCCCTTCGCGGCCGACCGCGAGGAACGCCGTGACCGTCAGCGCCCCGGCGCCGACCGCCGCCGCGCGGGCCACCTCGCCGCGCAGGTGAGCCGCCAGCCCCGCCGCGGTCCGGCGCATCCAGAAGACCATCGCGGTGACCAGGCACACCGCCAGCACGCTGAGCAGGCCGCCGGCCGCCTCCTGCGCCCGGCTGGACAGCACATCGGTCGAGAAGGTGAGCACCGCGGCGAAGCTGCCGGACAGCGTTACCGCGCCCAGCACGCCCAGCCAGATCGGCGCTGTCGACACCCTGCTGCCCTCGCCGGGCCCGCGGGCGCCCGCGTCCGCCGCCGCCGTCTTGCGGAGAGCGGCGAGCAGGATGCTCACCACCAGGCCGGCCTCGAGACCCTCGCGAAGCCCGATCAGCAGGTTAGGAATACTGTCAGCCCATGTCACGACAACTAAGGTAAGGCTAACCTAAGTTGCTCGTCCATGGCGTCCCGAGTGTGGTCATCGTCACACAGGCCCGGGCGCTCAGTCGCGGGGAAAACCGCCCCCTAGCGGGATGTGAACCTCTACAGTGGTCCCTTCACCGGGCGGGCTGCGCAGGGTGATCCGGCCGCCGAGCGCCTCGATCCGGTCCCTGAGCCCGGTCAGGCCCGAGCCGCGGCCGAACGCCGCGCCGCCGTCCCCGTCGTCGCGGACGCAGGCCCGCAGCACGCCGCTGTCCGCCGCCACCTCGACCGCGACTCCGGTGGCGGCGCGGGCGTGCCGGGCGGTGTTGGCCAGCGCCTCGCAGACCGCGTAGTAGGCGGCGACCTCCGCCGGGGCGGGCAGCCGGCCCGCCACCCGCACGTCCAGGGCGGCCGGCACGGGGCAGCGGCGGGCCAGCGCCGCCAGGGCCGGGCGCAGCCCGCCGTCGGTCAGCACCGCCGGGTGGATGCCGCGCGCGGTCTCGCGCAGTTCCTCCAGCGCGGCCTCCAGCCCGCCGGCCACCTGGTCCAGGTCCGCTGCCAGCCCGCCGGCCTCCGGCGGCACCGCCGCCTGGACCTCCCGCAGCCGCAGGGCCAGGGTGATCAGCCGCTGCTGCGCCCCGTCGTGCAGGTCGCGCTCGATGCGGCGCCTGGCCTCGTCGGCGGCCGCGACGACCCGGGCGCGGGAGGCGGCGAGCGCGGCCTGCGCCTCGGCGTTGGCGATCGCGGTCGCGGCCAGCTCGGTGAACCCGGCCAGCCGCGCCTCGGCGTCCGCCGGCAGGGTCCCCCTCTCCGCCGATCCCAGGATTATCACGCCCCACGGCCGCCCCGCCACGATGATCGGCGCAGCGACGGCCGAGCGGAACCCCCACCCGCGGCCGGCCTCGGCGAACATGCCCGAGGAGTTGCGGTAGTCGTCGATCCGCGCGGGCCGGCCCGTCTGGTACACCAGCGTGGTCACGTTCCGCCCGCCCAGCCTCAGCCGGCCGCCGACCGCGATCGGCGGGGGGATGTCCGTCCTGGTCCACATGCCGACGGCCGTGGCCATGCCGTCCGGGTCGTACCGGCTCATGCCCGCGTAGTCGGCGGAGAGCACGAGCCCGGTCTCCTCGCTGACCGCCGCGAACACCTCCTCGGCAGGCGCCGCCCTGGCGACCAGCGTCGCCACCCGGCGCAGCGCGGCCTGCTCGTCGGCGTAGCGGCGCAGCTCCACGCGGGCCTGGGCGTTGGCGATCGCGGCGCCCACCAGCTCGGTGAATCCGGCCAGCCGCCTCTCGGTGTCCGCCGGCAGCGGCTCCTCGCCCGTGGACGAGACGAGCATGACGCCCCACAGCCGGCCTTCGACGCTGACCGGCGCCCCGGCGCTGGACCGGATGCCGTGCTCGCGGGCGACATCGGCGGCCGGGCCGGAGGCCCGGGAGAAGTCGTCCATGCGCGCGGGCCGGCCCGTCTGGTACACCAGCGTGCTGACGTTCCGCCCGCCGAGCGGCGTCCGGAGGCTGCCGCCCCGGTCCCCGCGGACCGCGCTCCAGCGCGCGACGGTTGTCATCGCCTTGTCCGGGTCGTAGCGGGCCATGGTCGTCAGGTCAGCGCCCAGGAGCTGCGTGACCTCGGCGGCGACCGCGGCGAACATCTCCTCCGGCGACGCGCCCCGGGCCGCCAGCATCGCCACCCGGCGCAGCGCGGCCTGCTCCTCGGTGACCCGGTTGCCGTCTGTCCCGTCCGCGGAATCGTCCTTCCGGTGTGA
>DATGLH010000038.1:0-34422 GCA_035294225.1 Trebonia sp. | reverse complement strand
GTGATCGGGCAGGAGACGCAGGGCCCGGGCGGGCTCATGATGTCGCTGCGATCCGCGCACGTCATGCACGAGCTATGCGCCAACCTAGCCGATGTCGCGCCACGGGCGCGGATCTTCAACTACACGAATCCCGTTAACATCGTGTCCCAGGTGGTGGCCGACAACACCGGCATCCCCATCGTCTCCTTCTGCGAAGGCCCGATCGTGTTCCCGCCGGTCGTCGCCAAGGCCGCCGGGCTGGACCCGGAGAAGCTGAAGGCGAACATGACGGGCGTGAACCACAACATCTGGTCCAATGAGGCAACCTACGACGGACGGGACGCCATCGAGGTACTCCGCGAGCGCTGGGAGGAACTGCGCGGCCAGCCGGTGACCGACGTCAATGGACACCGCGCACTGCACCTGGCCGTCGCGCTCGGCTCGATACCATCGGATTACTTCAACTACTTCTACTTCCGCGATGAGTTGCTACGAGAGCAGCAGCTGGCCAGGCAGACTCGCTCCGAAGTGATCATGAGTTCGCTGGACGGCTACTGGTCGCACTACGCCGAGCAGGCGGACAGCCCGGCGCCCCGGCTGGACCCGGCGCGCTCCCGGGGCGGCATTCATGAGCTTGAGCTGGCGATCGAGGCGATGAGCGCCTACTACAACGACACCGGTGCGCGGCTGCCCTTCAATGTCCCGAACGAGGGCGGAGTGCTTCCCGGATTCGACGAATCGGTCGTCGTCGAGGTGTGGGGAACCGTTGACGCGAAGGGCTTCCACCCCGAGCAGCAGCGCCCGCTACCGCATTCGGTGCTCGGCATCACCCAGCAGCTCGCCGAATACCAGGTGCTCGCCGCGAAGGCGGGGTGGGACGGGAGCCGGGACGACGCGGTACGCGCCATGGTCGCGCATCCCCTCGTTCCCTCGCTGACCATCGCCGAGGCGCTCTACGACGAGATGTCCGCCGCTCAGGCCAGGTGGCTGCCCGCCCGGCTGCTCCACTGACATGACCCCTATTTACCTAGGGATAGACGCCGGGAACAGCAAGACGGCGGTGCTCGCGTGCCTCGCCTCCGGCAGGGTGGTGGGAGCGGCCCGGTCGGGCTGCGGTGACATCTACGGGGTCGAGGATGAGGCGGAAGCCGTCGCCACCGTGCTCAGTGCCGCTGACGCGGCACTCGCCGACGCTGGAGCCACCAGATCGGATGTAGCTTCCGCCGCGTTCCGGCTGGCCGGAATCGACTGGCCAGAGGACAGGCAGTTCTGGGATGCGGCGCTGTCCCGGGAGTGGCCGGGGCTGGCTCGTTCCGTCCTCAACGACGGATACGCCGCCATACGCTGCGGCGAACCGTCCGGCGTGGGTGTCGCCGTGAACGCCGGCACGGCCGCCGCGATCGCGGCACGAGGGCCGGATGGCGCGATGTGGGACATGGGCTGGTGGGGGCAGCATGCGATGGGCGCGATCGGCCTCGTGTCAGAGTCGTTCAAAGCGGTCTACCTGGCGCACCTGGGCGCCGCGCCGGAAACCGCCCTCGGCCCTGCCCTGCTGGACTTCTACGGACTGGCGAACCTCTCCGAACTTAACCGCTGGTTCACCCGCCGCCAGAACCCCGCGGGGACGGCCGACATGGCCAGGGCAGCTCGCGTTGTCACGGACGCCGCCAAACGAGGGGATCCCGTGGCCGTGGACATAGTGAACGAGCAGGGGCGCAGGCTCGCCTGCTACGCGGAGATAGCGGCCCGGCACGCCGGTCTTGACGGCACGGACGCACCCATTCCGGTCGTCATGGCCGGATCGGTCCTGACGGACCGCGACTCCCCGGTGGCCGCCGCACTAGCTGACCACCTGATGCGGACGCTACCGCGGGCGGACCCCCGGCACACCACCCTGCCACCGGTGGCAGGCGCCGCGCTCGATGCCGTCGCGGAAGGCGGCATCACTGTCACCCAGACAGCGGCCGGCTGTCTCGCGGCCACCATCCCACCACCATCGTTCTTCCGCACCTGACCGGCTACCTCGCCGACGGTCGCCCTACCCCCAGCATCGCCGCCGACGCGGGACCTGGTCAGGCTGACCCGGAACTATGGCGCCGGGCAGCGCTACGTCACCGGGAACGGCCCGGCATGAGCCGACGTCATCGCCCGGGACGGCCAGGCACGCGACCCGGATCGGGTGCGCTACCTCGCGAGCACTTGGCCGCCTGCGGCCGGGCCGTGTGGCCTGGCGTGCCGCCGCTGGCCGGGTACGCCGTATGAACGTTGCCCGACGATTCGAATGAGGGAAGGCCACGACATGCGGTCCGGCCTCGTCTACCAGCCGCCGGCCGGGTGAATGTGACAGGCAGCCGCCTATTACCGGCTCGATGTCACATTCATCCGGTGGCGATGGGGCGATGCCACATTCATCCGCGGGCAGTGGGCGGGCGGGTGAAGCGGATGTCTCTGGCGGGGGCGTCTGAGGCCGCTGGGGCGGTGAAGGCCAGCAGGCTGGCGGCTTCTTCCGTGATGGCGGATCGCTCCGCGGCGGTGAGGCGGCGGAACGGGGAGATGGTCAGCGCCTCGCGGGTGATCTTCCATGTGGCGTCCCACAGGCCGTCGATGAGGAGCGTTCCCTGGGTGGCGCCGCTTCCCGGCCAGAGCGGGACCGGGCGGTTGGCCGGGTTCACCCGGCGCCGGTCGGCGTGCGAGAGCAGCAAGTTGTCGTATTCGGGGAGGAATCGCGGCGGCGCGGGCGCGTCCTCATCGGGCAGCACGGCCTCGGGCAGGTCGAGCAGTTCGGCGCCGTCGGGTCCGCGGTAGACGCGCAGCTCCAGCCGGTCGGTGACCTCGCGCAGCCGGGTCAGGCCGGACCAGGTCTGCGCGTCCGCGACGGTGGCCGGCCCGAATGCGGCCAGGTAGCGCAGCACAAGCCGGCCGGCCGGCGCGGTCCCGCGGGCCGGCGCGGCGGCGTGAACCGGGCATGGACAGACCGGGCCGGATGCCGACGGGTCGGCGGGCGCGGGCTGTCCGGGCAGCCAGGATTCGGCGGTCGCCCAGGTCGACTGGGCGGACTTGCCCCAGATGCCGCGCGGCGGGACCTGGACGACGGGAACCAGGTACGTCACGGCGTACGCCAGCGCCATGGGATCGGCGGCCGGCCAGCGGGCGGCCAGCGCCCTGGCCAGCTCGGCCCGCGTGAGCGGGCGCCGTCCGAGCAGTTCCCCCGCCTGCGCGGCCAGCGCGTCCAGGTCGACCCCGGTCAGGTTCCTGCCATAGTTCGCCCGCAGGCCGGCGGCCGTCAGCGGGCCGAACAGCGGCCGGAAGGCCAGGAAGTCCGCGGCGTCTACCGCGTGCACGGTCGCACGCATGACGGGGGCCCGGACCACCATCCGTTCGGAAAGAAGATGGGAGAGATCGTCCGCGGAGAAGCGGGAAAGCCTCGTCCACAGCCCCACGTAAGGGGCGAGCGGCGCCTGTGCCTGCATCCCGGCCAGGTGCCGGAGGGCCTGCTGCGCCGACAGCGGGTGGCGGCGCAGCAGGAGCTGGCGGCCGAGGGTCGCGCGGTTCAGCGCGCGCTCGCTCAGCCGCGGGTGGCCAGCCGCTGACGGCCGGCCGCGGGGCGGTCAGCCACGAGGCGGTCAGCCACGAGGCGGTCAGCCACGGGGCGGGATCTGCTGCACGGCCCACTTGTTCCCGTCCGGGTCGGCGAAGAACACGAACCTGCCCCACGGGAAGTCCTGGACCTCGCTGACCCCGGTGCCGCGGTCCGCGAGCTCCTTGCGCGCCGCCTCGATGTCGGACACGACAAGTTGCAGGCCCCTCACGCTGCCGGGCGCCGCGTCGGTGACGCCCTTGCCGATCGCGATCGAGCACGCCGATCCCGGCGGGGTCAGCTGGACGAAGCGAATCTCGTCGCTGACCGTGATGTCGTGGTCGGCGTTGAAACCGGCCTGGCTCGTGTAGAACGCCTTCGCGCGGTCCACGTCGGAGACGGGAACGGCAACCAGCTCGAGCTTCATGTCCATCGGTGCTCCTCCTGTTCGCGCCTTGTTGCGTGACCCACGCTAGGCGGCTTTTAGGAAGACTTCGTTCCTGATATTGCGGCAGACTGTGGATCGTGTTGGAGACATCGGCGCGGCTGCTGCGGCTGCTCTCGCTGCTGCAGGCACCGCGCGAGCAGACCGGCGCGGAGCTGGGTGAGCGGCTCGGGGTGTCGCCGCGGACCGTCCGGAATGACATCGAAAAGCTGCGTGAGCTGGGGTATCCGGTGCTGGCGACGCGGGGGCCCGCGGGCGGCTACCGGCTCGGCGCGGGCGCCGCGATGCCGCCGCTGCTGCTGGACGACGAGGAAGCCGTCGCGGTCGCGGTCGGGCTGCGGACCGCGGCCGGCGAAGCGGTCGCCGGGATCGGGGAGGCATCGCTCCGGGCGCTCGGCAAACTCGAACAGGTGCTGCCGCCCCGGCTGCGGTCCCGGGTGAGCTCGCTGCAGTCGGTCATCACCTCCGTGCCCGGTGCCGCCGGGCCCGTGGTGGACCCGGACGTGCTCACGGCGATCGCGGCCTCCTGCCGGGCCCGGGAGCGGCTCCGGTTCTCCTACCTGTCGCACGACGGGGCGGCGAGCGACCGCGAGGCCGAGCCGTACCAGCTGGTGACCTGGGGGCGGCGCTGGTACCTGGTGGCATTCGACATCCGCCGGGGTGACTGGCGGACGTTCCGGGTCGACCGGGTCCGCCTCCGGACGCCCGGCGGCGGCCGGTTCGCCCCGCGGCCGCTGCCCTCGGACGACCTCGCCGGCTGGGTCTCAGGCCGGGTGGCGGCCGCTGGGTGGCGGTACCGGGCACGGGTGACCGTGTCCGCGTCCGCGGCGGAGGTCGCCGCGCGGATCGGGCCGTACGCCGGAACCGTCACCGAAGCCAGCGGGGGGACATGCGTGCTGGAAACGGGCTCGGACAGCCTGGAGACGATGAGCGTCTACCTCGGCCTGCTCGGGTTCGACTTCAGGGTCGACTCCCCGCCCGAGCTGGCCGGTCACCTCCGCGAACTCATCGGCCGCTATCAGCGCGCGGTTTCCTGACGCGCGTCCCGGGCTCAGGCCGGGTCGGGATCGCGGCCCGCGCGGAGCAGGCCGTAGGTGACCGCCTCCTCCAGCGCGTGCCAGGACGCGGCGATGATGTTCTCGTCCACGCCCACCGTCGACCAGGTGCCGCCGGCCCCGTCGCCGGACTCGATGAGCACCCTGGTGACCGCGCCCGTGCCGTGCGAGCCCTCCAGGATACGGACCTTGAAGTCGGCGAGCTCCAGGTTCGCGAGCTCGGGGAAGATCTGCTCCAGCGCCGAGCGCAGCGCCTTGTCAAGCGCGTTCACCGGGCCGTTGCCCTCGCCGACGGCGAGGATCCGCTCTCCCTTGACGGTCAGCCGCACCGTCGCCTCGCTGGTGACCGTGCCGTCTTCGCGGCGCTCCACGATCACCCGCCAGGACTCGACGGTGAAGTGCCGCCGCCGCTCCCCGGCCAGCTCGTCCCGGAGCAGCAGTTCGAACGACGCGTCGGCGGCCTCGAAGGAGTAGCCGCGCGCCTCCAGTTCCTTGACCTTGCCGGTGATCCGCCCGATCGCTTCCCTGTTCCCCGACAGGTCATAGCCGAGCTCGCGGCCCTTGAGCTCCACCGAGGCGCGGCCGGCCATGTCCGAGACGAGCATCCGCATGTCGTTGCCGACCAGCGCGGGGTCGATGTGCTGGTAAAGCATGGGGTCCACCCGCACCGCCGACGCGTGCAGCCCGGCCTTGTGCGCGAACGCGCTCAGCCCCACGTACGGCTGGTGAGTGTCCGGCGCGATGTTCGTAACCTCGCTGATCGCGTGCGCGATCCGGGTCATCTCGGCGAGCCCGTCCCCGCCGAGGACCTTGAGCCCCTTCTTCAGCTGGAGCCCGGCGACCACGCTGAAGAGGTTGGCGTTCCCGGCCCGCTCCCCGTACCCGTTCGCCGTGCCCTGCACGTGCGTGACGCCTGCCTCCACGGCGACCAGGGTGTTCGCGACCCCGCACGCGGTGTCGTCGTGGCAGTGGATGCCGAGCCTTGCCCCCGTCTGGTCAGCGACCGCGCGGACGATGTCGCCGAGTTCGGTCGGCATCATGCCGCCGTTGGTGTCGCACAGCGCGATCACGTCCGCGCCCGCCTCCGCCGCGGTGCGGACGCATTCGAGCGCGTAGGCCGGGTTGGACCGGTAGCCGTCGAAGAAGTGCTCCGCGTCGAGGAACACGCGCTGGCCCTCGGCGCGCAGATGCCGGACGGTATCGGCGATCATCGCCAGGTTCTCGTCGAGCGTGGTGCGCAGGGCGAGCTCGACGTGCCGGTCATGGCTCTTCGCGACCAGCGTGACCACCGGGGCCCCCGACTCGCGCAGCGCCGCGACCTGCGGGTCGTCGGCCGCCGGGATGCCGGCCTTGCGGGTCGAGCCGAACGCGGCGAGCTGGGCGTGCCTGAGGTCGAGTTCGGTCCTGGCGCGGCGGAAGAACTCGGTGTCCTTCGGGATCGCCCCCGGCCAGCCGCCCTCGATGAACCCGACGCCCAGCCGGTCGAGGTGACGCGCGATCACCAGCTTGTCGGCAACCGTGAGGTTCAGGCCTTCCTGCTGCGCACCGTCGCGCAAGGTCGTGTCGTACACGTGGAACTGGTCGTCGAGCATCGCCGCTGTCCGTTTCTTCTTCGGTGTCGGTTCTGTCTGGGTGCCGCCGCCGCGCAGACGCTCTGCCGCAAAACAAAAGACCCCTCGCGGAACGCGAGAGGTCTGCGCGTCGGCATTCGGGGGTTCCGGGGGGTTGCCCCCCTGGATAAACACCACGAGCTGCTGCGAAACCGGCCGCGGGCCGGTGGGTAGCATCAGCCGCCGACGCGCCTGCCGATAATAATCAGCTCGGCCGTCACGGCATCCAGTGTGCCATACCACGGCCCATGTTCGCCAAGCGGACGCGATCTCACACCGCGGCAGCGGGCGGCGCGGGGCCGGCCGCGGTCAGGAAACCTTCGACAGGAAGGTTCCGGCCAGCGACGATGCCGCCGCTTGCGCCTGGGCCGGCGTCGTGCCGGCCTCCAGGACGGCCACGGCCATATCGCCCCGGTATCCCACGAACCAGCCCAGCCAGGCGTTCGCACCCGCCTTGACGACGCCGACCTGACCGTAGACCTGCTGGCCGGGCAGGTCGGCCCCGTGCGCGGTGCCCGCCCGCACCGCCTGGCGCATCAGCTGCCGCAGCTCACCGAGCCTGGCGGCGGACAGGGGCGCCTGCCAGGCGGACCCCGGATCGGACGCGACGAGCACCGGAGCGCGCCCGGCGCCGGAGTCGACCTCGGCCGCCACCATCGCCATGGCCAGCGGGCTCATCAGCACTCCGCCGGTGCCGACCGCCTGCGCGGCCACCCCGGCCTCGCTGGAGGCGGTGGCGGCCGACCCGGAGAACGCCTGCATGCGCAGGTTCCACGGAGCGCCGATGCCGAAGGACCGCTCCACCGCCGTGAGCTGCTGCGGGCTCAGCCGCCGGGACATGCTGGCGAACGCGGTGCCGCAGCCCGACGCGAAGTCATCGGCGAAGGTCGTCGACGACGAGCTGGTCGTGTACGTGAACGTCTGTCCCCCGACGGTCATGACGTTCTGGCAGGGCAGCGGAGTGTTCGCGGAGTAGACGCCGAGCAGGGCGGCCGCCGACACGATGCTGAACGCCATGCCGGGCTCCACCTTGGCGTTCAGCACCCCGCCGGGAGGAAGCCGCACGCTGCCTGCCTCATGCGAGGCGAGCACGCGGATGTCGCCGTTGCGCGCGTCGACGGCGACGATCTCGCCGGAGTTCTGCTCGTCCGCCAGGGCCGCCGCGGCAGCCTCCTGGTCACGGCCGCTGATCGTGGTCCGCACCGGAGTGGCCGCCTGCCCCGGCGAGTTCCACAGCGTCGCCACGGTGCGCCCCGCCGCGTTCACCACGACGACCGTGGTCGTGGGCGTGCCGGCCAGCGTGTTCTGGTAGGCCTGCTCCAGCCCGGACAGCCCCACGGTCTCGCCGGGCTGATAGGAGGCCCCCTCCTCCCGCAGCACCCGGGAGTTCTCGGTTCCGACCTGGCCGACGACCTCGGCCGCCAGCGAGCCGAACAACCGCTCCGTACGCGGCTGGCGGGTGAGGCCCGGCACCTTCTCCAGCCGCGGCCACAGCTCGTTGAACGACGCCTGGTCGAGCGTCAGCAGCGAGAGGAACTCACCCGGCGGCGCGGCGCGGATCTGGCCGAGGACCTGCTGCTCGTCGAGCCCGGTGATCTCGCTGAACTCTTCGGCGGTCTGCTGCGGGTTGGGCAGGCGGCCCGGATACACGCCCACGTGGTAGTCGATCGACTTCCTCAGCAGCGGCTGGCCGGACGAGTCCTCCACCTGGGCGCGCGGCGGGAAGGTGGTCACCACCGCGAGCCGGTCCCCGGGCGCGAGGTGCGGGTTGATGACGTCCGGCGCCCAGTCGACGAGCCACCGCCCGTTCCTGGCCGTCAGCGAGAACCGCCCCGTATACGTCCACTGGTGGCCGCCCTCAGCCAGGTCCACGGTGGCCTTGAAGGCGGCCACCGCGGTGGTCCCGTGCTGCACGATCGGCCCCATGGCGAAAAACGTGTTGGTCGCGTCAAGGTCGGTGTAGGCGGCGGCGAGCTGCGCCATGACCTGCCTGGTGTCGCCGGTGGTCAGCGCGGCGGCCTGCGCGTACCTGCCCTGCTGCCAGTCGAGCAGGAACGCCTGGACCGTCGGCTCGGCGGACGCCTCGTCGCCGAAGCCGGTGGCGAAGCCGATGGTGAGCAGGCCGACAACGACCACCATGACGGCGGCCATCCGCTGCCGCCTGGACAGTCGCGTACGGCGTGCCGGAGGCTTGCGGTGCCGGCTTCCCCCGGAGCGCGGCGGCCCGGCCGGGCGCCGGGGGGCCGGGCCGCCCGGCATGCCGGGCGGCGGGCCCGCCGTGCCCTGCGGGCCATGGACGCCGTCGCGGGCGGTTACCCGCGCGGCACCGTTGCCGCCGGCGCCCGGCAGCGGGAGACGAGGCAGGACAGGCGGACGCGGCAGGCTGTACCCCCGGGGCTGCCCGGCATGGCTACCTCGCTCGCGCGAGCGCGCAGTCACCGTCCGCCTCCGGAGTCACCGTCGTCGCCGTAGGGCACGGTCAACCTCCCTGGCTGCGTCTCGCCGGGCCAGGTCCTGCCTCTTATCGTAAGTCCGTTTGCCCCGGGCAAGTGCGAGCTCCACTTTGACTTTGCCGTCCTTGAAGTACATCGACAGCGGCACAAGGGTCAGGCCTTGCTCCGATGTCTTGCGGACCAGTCGCTCGATCTCTCCCCTGTGCAGCAAGAGCTTCCTGGTCCGCCTGGGCACGTGGTTAGTCCATGTACCCAGCGTGTACTCCGGGATGTGAACGTTATGCAGCCAGACTTCCCCGCCCGAGACCTGCGCGAACCCGTCGGCCAGCGACGCACGGCCGGCGCGCAGCGATTTCACTTCGGTACCTGTGAGCGCGATACCCGCCTCGTAGACGTCCTCGATCGTGTAGTCATGCCGGGCGCGCCGGTTCCTGGCGATGACCTTGTCGTTTCCCTGCTCGCGTGCCACGTCTCTCCTGTCGGCCAGCTTGCGGCTACCGTCTGCCCAGGTCCGCGACCGCGGAACCCGGCCTAGCGGCGCCTAGACACGCAGGTACCGGCGGAGCGTCAGGAACGACGTTACGCCGCACAGCAGCACTCCGACGCACATGGCCAGCACGATGACCTCGATCAGGTCCCCGAGCGACAGGCTGACGTTGTAGCTGAAGTACTGTTGCAGGTTGTTCAGCAGCAGCGACTTCACCCCGACCAGCAGGCCAGTCGCCAGCGCCCAGCCCAGCAGGCCGGCGATCACGCCCTCGAGCAGGAACGGCAGCTGGATATAGAAGTTAGACGCGCCAACCAGCCGCATAATTCCGGTCTCCCGCCGCCGGTTGAACGCGGACAGCCGGATCGTATTGGCCACTAGCAGGACCGCCGCGACGATCAGGATGAGCGCCACGACCACCACGGCGTTCCGCGCGCCGTCCAGGAGCCGGTAGAACTTGTTGAGGATGGTCATCTCGTCGATGACCGAGTCCACGCCGGGCGCTCCGGTGACCGCGCTGGCGACGACGTTGTAGTCGGCTTCGGGGTCGCGCAGCTTGACCTCGAACGACGGCGGCATGTCGGATTCCTTGACGGTGGAGACATACGCCTGGTCGTTGGCGAAGTCCTGCTTGAACAGCGCGTACGCCTGCTGCTGTGAGACATAGGTGACGTGCTCGACCTGCGGCATGGACGTCAGCGTCTGCTCAAGCTGGGCCTGCTGCGCGGGGGTCACCGCGCCGTGGCAGGCCGGGTTGGCGCTGTTGGCGGTGCACAGGTAGACCGAGATCTCGGCGTTGCTCTGCCAGTACGTCCGCGTCCTGTCGACTTGCTTGACGAACAGCAGCCCAGTGCCGAGCAGAGACAGGCTGATCGCCACCACCACGATCAGCGCGACCGTCATGGTGAGGTTCCGGCGCAGCCCGACCCAGATCTCCTGGAACACGAAGTTCGAACGCATACAGGCCTTATCTCATCCCTTGGTTGTGGTGTGTGGTCTCGCGCGCCACGCCGTAAGCAGGCGGTAATCAGGGCAGAGGGCGGGAAGGGCCGGGCTAGTACGCCTGGCCGTACACGCCTCGCACCTGGTCGCGGACCACCTTGCCGTACTCGAGCTCGATCACGCGCTTGCGCATCGAATCGACGATGGCGGCGTCGTGGGTGGCCATGACGACCGTCGTCCCGGTCCGGTTGATCCGGTCGAGCACCTTCATGATGCCGATCGAGGTAGCGGGGTCGATATTTCCCGTCGGCTCGTCGGCCAGCAGGATCATCGGGCGGTTGACGAACGCCCGGGCCATCGCCACCCGCTGCTGCTCCCCCCCGGACAGCTCGTCCGGCATGCGGTCGTGCTTGCCCTCAAGGCCCACCAGATCGATCACCTCGGGAACTACGCGGCGGATGAACCGCCGCGGCTTGCCGATCACCTCAAGGGCGAACGCAACGTTCTCGTAGACGTTCTTGTTCGGCAGGAGCCGGAAGTCCTGGAACACGCAGCCGATCCGGCGGCGCAGGTGCGGCACCTTCCAGTTGCTGAGCCGCGCCAGGTCCTTGCCTGCGACGTGGATGCGTCCCTCGGTCGGCCGCTCCTCCTTGAGGATCAGCCTGAGGAATGTCGACTTGCCCGACCCGGACGGGCCGACCAGGAAGACGAACTCGCCCTTGTTGACCGTGAGGTCGACGTTCTCAAGCGCGGCCCGATTTTGATTGGGGTAGATCTTGGTGACGTTATCAAAGTTGATCACGGGACCATCACTACGATCTCGACGAGGAGGGACAGGCCTACCCGCGGCCAGGCAGCCGCCAGGCGGCTCTTTCGGCCTAGCCTGGCTAGATGCGGGTAACCTGGTTTGGCCAGGGAACAGTGTAGGGGGAAACGGGCAGCCAGGGCTCCAGATCACTCCAAGTGCGCCGGGGCACCGCTACCGGAAGGGGTACGAGATGAGCTGCGAGCACCTGATCTGCGCACACTGCGCGGGCCCCGTGGTGGAGGGACGCTGCCCGGCATGCCGCGCGGCCCGTGCGCAGGTGCACCATCACGGCCCCGGTGCCCTCACCCCGCAACTGCTCATCGCGGTGGCGCTGATCCTGCTCCTCTGCCTGCTCGTCGCCACCCGCGTGGCCTGACAGCCTGCTCGTCGCCACCCGCGTGGCCTGAAGCGCGGCGGGTCATAGCAGCCCCACAGGCCCCCCACAGGGCCGTGGCAGCCCCACAGGGGTCATAGGCAGCCCCACAGGGGTCATAGCAGCCCCCACAGCAGGAGCCCGCCTGCCAGGCCGGCCATGGCGACCACGCCAGCCATCGCGGCGGTCACCCGCCAGGAGAGCGCGCGGCCGACCATGACCATCGAGGGAACGCTCAGCGCCGGGAGCGTGATCAGCAGCGCGCCCGCCGTCCCGGCGCCGACGCCGGCCGCGGTCAGGGCGAGCACCACCGGGATCTCGCCCCCGGTCGGAATCACGAGCAGCGTGCCCGCCACCGCGCAGATCACGACCGCGGCGATCCCGAGCCTGGCATCGAGGGCGGAGAAGTCGGACAGCCAGCCGCTGAGGTAGCCGAGCACGAAGATCATCACGGCGTAGGCGGGCACGAGGACGACCGTGAGCTGGAGCAGCGAACGGGCGAAGCGGAGCGGGAACTGGCCGAGCCGCACCGGGTCTGGCGGCTCCGGGGAACGCAGTTCCGGCGGCAGCGGCAGTTCGCCTCGCGGCAGCTCCGGCTCGAACAGACGCGTGACCAGCATCGTCCCGCAGACGACCACCAAGGCGCCGACGACGATGCGCACCACGCCGAACTGCCATGGCGCGACCAGGAACAGGAACACCAGCACCGCGGGGTTGAGCACGGGGTTGCCCACCCAGTAGGCCAGGCTCGCCGTGGTGCCGGCCCCCCGCTTGCGCAGCCCCACCGCCAGGGGTGACGCGCAGCAGGTGCACATCAGGCTCGGCAGCGCCGCCGCCGCGCCCGTCACCGCCTGGCCGAGCCGGGTCCGCCGGTTCATGACCCTGACGAGCCAGGAGCGCGGCACCAGCGCGTCGAAGACCGCGGCCACCACGAGCGCGACCAGGAAGCCCTTCCACACTTCCTGGCAATAGGCCCAGGCGAAATGCCACGCGCCGGAGAATGCCGGCAGCGCTCCCGGCCTGCCGGAAGCGGCGAACATCGTGCCGCCGGACCAGGCGTGCGTAGTGCCGAGGTGACGTGCTTTCTGCGCGTAGGGAATCCATTTCGCCCACGCCAGGCCCGCCACGAATACGGCGGCGAGGATGAGTACGCCCGTCACTCCGAGTAGCCTGCCGCGCGCCCCGGCCGGGGCGTCGCGGACCGATTCAACCGCTGCCATGCCACGCGTCCTTCCATTCGATATACGGAATGACCGCGGCGCGAGCCAGGATCGTTCAGCGGCGCGCCGCCGCGGGAGGAATCACCCGACCGGGCGATGAGGTGAGCGGGATTCAGCGACGGGGAACCATGCGCTCACCCCCTCCCTGCCAGCGGCGTTTACACGTTAACCGCGGCCGCCACGGCCAGCAATGATCCGCGGCGCCAAAGAGCTACCCGGGGGCGCGTGGGCCTGCCACAGGGCGGGCCGGGACAGGCTAGGGCAGGCAGGGAACCGGGACGGTCAGCGGCGGCGACGCGGCCGCGCCTATTGCCTGCCGCCGTTCTCCGCGCGGCGCAGCCAGCGGATCTCCGCGTCGATGAAGTCGTCGATCTCGCCGTCCAGCACCGCCAGCGCGTTCCCGGTCTCCATGCCGGTCCGCACGTCCTTCACGTTCTGGTACGGGTAGAGCACGTAGTTCCTGATCTGCGTGCCCCAGGCGCGGCCGCCGTCGCCGCGCAGCGCGGCCAGTTCCTCGGCTTCCTGCTGGCGCCGCCGCTCCAGCAGCTTGGCCTGGAGCACGGCCATCGCCGACGCCC
Source organism: Trebonia sp. (assembly GCA_035294225.1). Classification (GTDB taxonomy): domain Bacteria; phylum Actinomycetota; class Actinomycetes; order Streptosporangiales; family Streptosporangiaceae; genus Trebonia. The sequence goes on along the minus strand of DATGLH010000038.1, from coordinate 20,895 downwards.
TGTTCTGGATCTGACTCCGCTCGTTCTGGCAGGACACCACGATCCCGGTCGGCAGGTGGGTGATCCGGACCGCCGAGTCGGTGGTGTTGACGCCCTGGCCGCCCGGCCCGGAAGAACGGAACACGTCCACCCGGATCTCGTCCTCGGGGATGTCGACGTGGTCGGTCTGCTCGACCACCGGCATCACGTCCACCCCCGCGAACGAGGTCTGCCTGCGACCCTGGTTGTCGTACTTGGAGATGCGGACCATGCGGTGGGTACCCTGCTCGCCCCGCAGCGTGCCGTACGCGTACGGCGCCTTGATCGCGAACGTGGTGGACTTGATGCCGGCCTCGCCGTAGGACACGTCGTAGATCTCGGTCGGGTACTTGTGCCGTTCCGCCCAGCGCAGGTACATGCGCTGGAGGTTCCCCGCGAAGTCTTCCGCGTCCGCGCCGCCGGCTTGTGAGTTGATCGTGATCAGCGCCTCGCGGTTGTCGTACTCGCCGCTCAGCAGCGTGCGCACTTCTAGCTGGTCGATCTCCTTGCGGAGCCCGGCAAGGTCCTGCGCCGCCTCATCCCGGGCAGCCTCGTCGTGCTCGTCGTCGGCAAGCTCGAACAGCGTCTCGGTGTCGGCGAGGCGCTGCCGCAGGTTTTCCAGCCGCGCCAGCTCTCCCTCCAGGTAGGAAAGCCGCCGGGTGACCTGCTGCGCGCGCGCCTGGTCCTCCCACAGCCCCGGGTCGGCGGCCTGTTCGCGCAGCTCGGCGGCTTCGGTTCGCATCGCGCCGGAGTCGAGCACGGCCTCGATCATGTCGAGCTTAGACGACAGTTCCGATATCTCATCGGCGGGATCGGTAGCTGCCATGTCGGCAAGACTACGCGAGAAACGGCAAGTCAGCGTATCGAGCCACGATCCCAGAGGCCGCCAGCCGGTATCCTCCCAATCCGTGGCACACGCAGAGCACGGCACGCGCATGCTCGCCGGCGTCGCGCTGGTCATGACGGCGGCGCTGGCCGCCGCGGGCTGCACCTCGGCGCCCGCGGGCACGGCGACCGCGGGCGCGCCAGCCGCGGGCGCCGCGCCCGCGGTGACCGCTGCCCAGGCCCGCCAGGTCTTCGGCTCCTACACCGCCGCATGGAACAGGGCCATAGCCGCCGGCGATCAGGCGCTCGTCCTCGCCAGCGCCTCGGGTGTGGAGCGGGCGGTGCTGAACGCCGCCCGCGAGTCCGCGCAGGACTCCCGCGAGCGGCTGTCGCTGCCCCGCTACCGGTACGGGACGCCCGCCTTCTACCTGCCGGAGCAGACGGGGTATCCGCGGTGGTTCGTCGCGGACGTGACGCGCACCGCGGCCGGCGTCCCCGCCGGCACGGGCATGAGCGGGCCGGCCGGGGTAGCCCTGGGCGGCAGCGGCCGCGTCCTGATGCTCTTCGAGCAAACGCGGCCCGCAGGCGGCTGGCAGCTGGCGAGTACCAGCCAGGTCCCGCCCGGCGAGTCGGTCCCGGCGCTGGCCGCCGACGGCGCCGGGCACGTGCCGGTCGTGCCGTTGTCGGACACCGCGCTGCTGGCCCGCCCGGACGTCACCGGCGCGCTGCAGGCCGCCGTCGTGGACGACGGTCCTGCCAGCGCCGCGGCCCAGGTGGTCGCCGGGGGGCCGCTCACCACCGGCCTCTATCGCACCGAGCGGGCCTCGCTGCTCGGCCTGAGGGCGCCGCGGGGCGATGTGTACCTGTGGGAGCTCGAAGGCTCGCACTACGGCAGGTTCGCGCTGCGCACAGCCGACGGCGGGGCGCTGGTGTTCTACGCGATGTACCTGAACACCACCGTCGAGGTCCCGGCCGTGCTCAACAAGGGCGTGGTCAAGCCGGGACCGCCGATCACGGTCCCTGGCTACCTGGCGCCCCTGCTGCCGCCCGGGAAGACCGCGCCGCGGGTGAGCCTGGAAGCCCAGCAGCTGCTTTCGTTCGCCGCGGTCGACCCGCCCTCCGGCGACGGCGGCGACGGCACGGGCAACGGCAAGATCCAGGTCATCGCGATCGGCGGCGGGCTGAGCTACGCGAACGCCTCCTGAGCGGGCAGCGCGCCCGGCGCGACCAGCGTCCTGATCACCCGGGTCGCGACCGACAGCGTGGTGAACGTGAACCGCTCGCTCTCCCAGATCTCGCCGAGCGTCCGCGCCGCGCGCTCCACCGCGGCGGCGTTGCGCGCCTGCCATGCCGAGAACCGTTCGGCGGCGGCGCCGTCGCCGCCGACGGCGAGCACGTCCCTGGTCAGCGCGGCGTGCGCGCCGTACAGGTCGTCCCGCAGCGCCGAGCGCGCCATGGACGACCAGCGGTCTTCGCGGGGCAGCGCGACGATCAGGTCCCGCAGCCGCCCGATCTGGAGCCGGTCGGCGACCGTGAAGTAGACCGCGGCGGTCTCCTCCACCCCGCGGCCGCACGCCGCCGCGCTTTGCACGATGTCGAAGGCCGAGTACGACGGGACCATGGCCGCCACCTCGTCGGCCAGCTGCGCGGGAACGCCGCGCGCGGCGAACGACGCGCGCCGCTCCTCATAGCCGGCGAGGTCACGCCCGGATAGCAGTTTAGGTATGGCCGAACGGACGGTCGCGACTCCCTCGTTCAGGAAGCTCACCGTCTCGGCGATGCCGAACGGCGGCCGCCGGTTCACCAGCAGCCACCGGGTCGCGCGCTCCATGAGCTTGCGGGCCTCGAGGACCAGCGCGATCCGCGTGTCCACGTCGATCTCGCCGGCCGTTCCCTCCACCTGCCGCCAGAACGCGGGCATGCCGAAGACCTCCCGGGCGACCAGCCAGGCGCGGGTGATGTCCGGCACCGGAGCGCCGGTCTCCTCCCCCATCCGGAACAGGAACGTGCTTCCCCCGGTGTCCACCATCTCGTTGACCACCGAGGTCGTGATGATCTCCCGGCGCAGCCGGTGCGCGTCCATCCGGCTGGCGAACCGGGCGCGCAGCGGCGCGGGGAAGTAGTCGGCCAGGGCCGCGCGCAGGTACGGGTCGTCCGGCAGGCCGGAGGCGAGCACGTCCTGGCCGGCCGCGATCTTGGTGTGCGCGAGCAGCAGCGCCAGCTCGGGGGTGGTCAGGCCGGTGCCCGCGGACCGCCTGGCGGCGATCTCCTTGGTCCCGGGCAGCACGTCGCCGTCCAGCGACAGCCGCTTGTCCCTGACGAGCCTGCGCAGGTAGCGGGCGTGCACGTGGAGCATCCGCGGTGCCTGGTAGCGGGCGACGGCCAGCGCCATATTCTGCATGTCGTTGTGCCGGAGCACGTGCGCGGCGACCTCGCCGGTCATCTCGTGCAGGAGCTGGGCCCGCTCGCCGCGTGACAGGGGGATCGCCCCCGCGGGGGATCCAGCGGGGTCACCGGGGGGCCGGCCCCCGGGGGCAAGCAGCAGGATCTTGATGTTGACCTCGTGGTCGGAGGTGTCCACGCCCGCCGAGTTGTCGATGAAGTCGGTGTTGATCAGGCCGCCGCCGAGCGCGTACTCGATCCGGGCCGCCTGGGTCAGCCCGAGGTTGCCGCCCTCGGCGACGACCCGGGCGCGCACCTGGGTCGCGTCCACCCGCACCGCGTCGTTGGACCGGTCGCCGACATCGGCGTGCGTCTCGTGCGACGCCTTGACATAGGTGCCGATCCCGCCGTTCCACAGCAGGTCGACCGGCGCCTTCAAGATCGCGGAGATCAGCTCGTCCGGGGACAGCTGATGCGTCCCGGAGTCGAGGCCGAGCGCCGCGCGCGCCTGCGCGGACAGCGGGATGGACTTCACCGACCGCGGCCAGACGCCGCCGCCAGCCGAGATCAGCCTCGGGTCGTAGTCCGCCCAGGAGGAGCGCGGCAGGCCGAACAGCCGCCGCCGCTCGGCGAAGCTGACCGCCGGGTCCGGGTTCGGGTCGAGGAAGATGTGCCGGTGGTCGAAGGCCGCGACCAGCTTGATGTGCTCCGACAGCAGCATTCCGTTGCCGAACACGTCGCCGGACATGTCGCCGATGCCGGCCACGGTGAAGTCGTCGGTGTCCGGGTTCAGCCGCAGCGCCGCGAAGTGCCAGCGGACGGACTCCCACGCGCCCCGCGCCGTGATGCCCATCTTCTTGTGGTCGTAGCCTTCCGACCCGCCGGAGGCGAACGCGTCGCCGAGCCAGAACCCGTAGCGGTCCGCGATCTCGTTGGCGACGTCGGAGAACGTCGCGGTGCCCTTGTCGGCCGCCACCACCAGGTAGGGGTCGTCCCCGTCGAGGCGGACCACGTCCGGCGGCGGCACCACCCGTTCCCCGTCGATGTTGTCGGTGATGTCCAGCATCGCGCTGATGAACGTGCGGTAGCAGGCGAGCACCTCGGCCGCCTGCGCCTCGCGGTCCGCCGCAGCGGGCAGCCGCTTGCAGACGAAGCCGCCCTTGGCGCCGGACGGCACGATGACCGAGTTCTTCACCTCCTGCGCCTTGACCAGGCCGAGCACCTCGGTGCGGAAGTCCTCCAGGCGCTCGGACCAGCGCAGCCCGCCGCGCGCGACCCGGCCGAACCGCAGGTGCACCGCCTCAAGCCGCGGCGAGTACACGAAGATCTCGAACTTCGGCCGCGGGGCCGGGACGGCCGGCACCATCTCGGGCGCCAGCTTGAGCGTCAGATAAGGCGGGTAACCGGCCTCTTCCGCGCGCCCGATGCGGCGGCGCTCTTCGTCACCGGGCGCGCTGCCGGGGGGCGCGGGAGGGCGGGAGCCGCCCATGCCGGAAGGCTGCCCCCCCGGGCGACGCTGGTAGTAGTTGGTGCGCAGGGTCGCCTCGACGAGGGCCAGGTAGGAGCGCAGGATGCGGTCGTGGTCCAGGCTCTCCACCTCGTCAAGCGCGCCGCGCAGCTCCTCGGCGATCGCGTCGCAGCGTTCGGCCGCGCCGGGCTGCATGCTGGGGTCGAACCGGGACTCGAACAGCCGGACCAGGAGCCTGGTGATCGCCGGATTCGACCGCAGCACCCGCTGCAGGTAGTCCTGGCTGAACCGCACGCCGACCTGGCGCAGGTACCGCGCGTACGCGCGCAGCAGCACGACCTGGCGCCAGTTCAGCCCGGCATCGAGAACCAGGCCGTTGAACGCGTCGTCCTCGGTCTGGTCGTTCCACAGCGCGGTAAGGGCCGCCTCGAACTCGGCGCGGACCGCGTCCGTTTCCCCGGGGGGAACGGACGCCCCCCCGGGGCGGTGCAGCCCGAAGTCATATATCCAGAACGGTCCCGTGGCCCCGCTGAACTCGTACGGATGCTCGTCGACGACTTCCAGGCCCATGTGCTGGAGCTGCGGCAGCACGTCCGACAGCGTGATCGGGGAAAGGCGGAAGACGCGGAGGCGCCACCGCCCGTTCTGATTGATCGAAAGGCGGAGCGCGAACGGCTGGGAAAGCTCCCGCAGCCGCCGCACCACCGCCAGGTCGCTGACCGCCGCGGCGGGCGCCGTGTCCGACTTGTACGGCTCGGGGATTCCCGCCGCGCAGTCCCGCAGCACCGTCGCGGCGCGCTCGGGGCCGAGCTCACGTTCGGCCTCGGCGGCGAGGTCCTCGTCCCAGGAGCGGACCGCGGCCGCGATCTCGGCCTGCAACGCGGCCGGGTCGACCGCCGGCAGCGGCCGGCCTGGCTCGCCGTGCACCACGACATGCAGCCGGGCGAGCGCGGAGTTGCCGACCATCGCGCTGTAGTCGGCGGAGGCGCCGTGCAGCGCCCGGCGCAGGATCTCCATGGCGCGTACCCGGACCTGCGTGGTGTACCGGTCCCTGGGCAGGTAGATCAGGCACGACATGTACCTGCCGTAGGCGTCGGGCCGCAGGAACAGCCGTACCTGCTTGCGCTCGCCCAGGCGGAGCACGGCGAGCGCGATCGGGGTGAGCTGCTCGACGCTGATCTCGAACAGCTCCTCGCGGGGGAAGCCCTCGAGAAGCTCGATGAGCTCCTTCCCGTCGTGGCTGTCCGCGGGCAGCCCGGCCGCCTCAAGCATCCGGTCCAGCTTGCGCCGCAGCACCGGGATACGGGTGATCGACTCGGTGAAGGCGGCCTGCGTGTACAGGCCGAGGAACCGGTACTCCCCGGATGGCTGGCCGTCCGGGCCGAACTTGCGGACCGCCACGTAGTCCAGGTAGCTGGGCCGGTACACGGTGGACCGGGTGCTCGACTTGGCCAGCACGAGCAGCCGCGCGGCGCGCGCGCCCTGCTGGCCGCCCGGCGGCGTGGCCGCGAACGAGTCGGCGCCGTCGTGCCGGAGGATGCCCAGGCCGCTGCCGGGCACGGGGCGCAGTTCGGGCTCCTGCCCGTGTCGGGCAAGGCCGTATTCGCGGTAGCCGAGGAACATGAAGTGGCCGGCCGCCAGCCAGGCCAGCAGTTCGCCGGCCTCCGACTGCTCCGGGCCGCCCGCTTCGGTGAGCGCCGCGACCAGCTCGCGGGCCGCCGCCCGCATGCGCCGCTGGTCCTCCATCGCCACGCGCAGGTCGTCGAGCACCCGGCGCAGGTCCGCGGCGAGCGTGTCCCGCTCGGTCAGGTGGCCGAGCTCCACGTGGATCCACGACTCCGGCACACTGCCGGGCGGCTGCTCCGCGCCCAGGTTGGCGGCCACGGTCCCCTGCGCCATGCCGGTCACGTCCCGGTGGACGTTCAGCAGCGGGTGCACGATCAGCCGCACGTCCGCCGAGTGCCGGTTGAGCTCCATCGTCACCGAGTCGACCAGGTAGGGCATGTCGTCGGTGACGATGTCCACGACCGTGCCGCCGCCGGTGAGCGACGCGGTCCCCGGCTCGCGCACGTGGACCGCCGCCCGGCCCTGCGGACGGTTCGCGCCGAGCGCCGCGTGCCAGGCCGCGACCGCGGCCGCCCGCCGCGGCCCGGCCGACGCGAGGTCGTCGGCCGCGACCAGCCGGTAGTACGCGCCGAGGAAGCCGGCCAGGTCGCCGATCGCCCGGCCGGAGTCGCCCGGCGGGGCTACGTCGCCGTCACCAGCCGCCCACAGCGCCGCGGCCTCGGCGAGCAGCGCTTGCCTGGTTTCGTCCGAGGTGTCCCTGGCCTCGTCCGCGCGTTCCGGCATTGCCTGTTCACTCCTTCATATCCGCCCTTTTCGCGGCACGTCCTTGTGCACGCGGGCATGGAGCAGCCCCACGCCTCCGTGGTAACCGCTCGTGTGAATCGCGCATCACTGTGAGTAACAGCGGACGCGCCCGGCGCGTCCCAGTGCCCTCCTCCCTACAGCCTAGAGCCCGGCTCGCCCTGCTCGTCCGGGGTAACGCCCCCCCGGAGCCCCTCGAAAGCCGCAAGCACCTCCGGGTTGGCGAGCGCGCTCGGGTCGGCGGCCTCCGTTACCGGCGTACCCTGCAATATCTTCCGCACCGGGATTTCGAGCTTCTTACCGGACAGGGTCCGGGGCACTCCCGGGACACTGACGATCTCGTCAGGGACGTGCCGTGGCGACAACTGCTTGCGCAGCGCGGCACGGATCCGGCCGGCGAGGTCGTCGTCCAGTTCGCGGCCCGGCGCCAGCTGGACGAACAGCACCAGCCTGCCGTCGGCGCCGAGGCGGCCGGTGTCCACCACCAGGCTGTCGGTCACCTCGGGGAAGGACTCGACGACACGGTAAAACTCGCTCGTCCCCATCCGCACGCCGCCCCTGTTGAGCGTCGCGTCGGACCGGCCGAAGATCACGCAGCCGCCGTCGGCCAGGATCTCGATCCAGTCGCCGTGCCGCCACACGCCGGGGAAGACCGCGAAGTAGCTGTCGGCGTACTTCTTGCCGCCGGGGTCGTTCCAGAACATCACCGGCATCGACGGCATCGGCCCGGTGATCACCAGCTCGCCGACCTTCCCGGTGACCGGGTTTGCGCGGGAGTCGAAGGACTCCACCTTCGCGCCGAGGCAGCGGCCGGAGATGATCCCGGAGCGGACCGGCAGCAGCGGGCAGTGACCGACGAAGGCGGTGCACACGTCGGTGCCGCCGGACATCGAGCCGAGCTGGACGCCCTTCCCGACCGCGTCGTACACCCAGGTGAAGCCCTCCGGCGGCAGCGGCGACCCGGTCGACCCGACGCCGCGCAGCGCGGACAGGTCGTAAGCCTGGCCCGGCGTCAGCCCCGCCTTCTGGCAGGCCATCAGGTACGGGGCGCCGACCCCGAGGTAGGTGAGCCTTTCCTCGGCGGCCAGCCGCCACAGCCTGTCCGTCTCGGGATAGGTGGCGCTCCCGTCGTAGAGCACGATCGTGGCGCCGACCAGCAACCCGCCGGCCAGGAAGTTCCACATCATCCAGCCGGTCGTCGTGTACCAGGTGAACCGGTCGCCCGGGTGCAGGTCCAGGTGCAGCGCCAGCGCCTTGAGGTGCTCGAGCACGATGCCGCCATGGCCGTGCACGATCGCCTTGGGCAGCCCTGTGGTGCCGCTGGAGTACAGGACCCACAGCGGGTGCCCGAACGGCACCTCTTCGAACTCGGGTTCCCTCGCCCGCCCGGCCGGCCCCGCTTCCCCCGCTTGCCCGGCATGGCCGGCGTGCCTCGCCCGCCCGGCCATGCCCGCTTGCCCCGCTTGCCCCGCTTGCCCGGATGAATGTGACACCGACCCGGCTATAGGCGGCTGACTGTCACATTCATCCGGAGTTTCATCCGGAGTGCCGACGCCCAGGGCGGTCCAGTGGAGCAACCGGACGGCCGCGGGCAGGGCAGGCGGGCTAGCCTGCGCCGTGCCGAGGAGGTCCACCATGACCACGGCCTTGAGCGTGGGCAACTGGGCGGCAATCTCCGCGACCACGCTGCCCCGCGGGTAGTCCTTGCCGTTGTAGGTGTAGCCGTCCACGGCGAGCAGCACCGCCGGCTCGATCTGCGCGAACCGGTCCACCACGCTGCGGGTGCCGAAGTCCGGCGAGCACGACGACCAGATCGCGCCGATGCTCGCGGTCGCGAGCAGGCCGATCACCGCTTCGGGGATGTTCGGCAGCAGCGCTACCACCCGGTCGCCCCTGGCCACCCCGAGCGCGCGCAGCCCCGCCGCCACGCGGGCGACCTCCGCGGCGAGTTCGGCGTAGGTAAGGGAGCCGCCACGGCCCCGTTCGGAAGAAAAGACGACAGCGGGACGCTCCGGGTCGGTCCACGCGGCCCGCAGCGCGTTCCGCGCGTAGTTGAGGGTGGCCCCGGGGAACCAGGCCGTGCCGGGCATCGGGCCGCCCGTCAGGGCGGGGCCGTCGCCGCGGTCGCCGAGGACGTCGAAGTAGTCCCAGAGCGAGGTCCAGAACTCGCCGGGGCTGGTTACCGACCACTCCCACAGGTCCTGGTAGCGCGGCGGGTCGCCGCCGAGGTCGACCCCGCGGCCGGCCAGCCAGCGCGCATACCGGCTTATCCGCGCGCCGGCGATCGTCTTCGCGTCCGGTTCCCACAGCGTCGCCCCGTACCCCTGCGCGGCGAGCGCGGCGCCGGCGTCGTCATCATCAGTCATGGGACCAGCATCGTTCCAGCCCGCAACGCGCGCAACGTGGCCCAGAGGACCTCGCGCCCCGGCGCCCTCACGCCCCGGCGGGTCCGCGCCCGGCGGGGCGGGCGGCGCAGCTCGCCGACCTTGCATGCCGATGGCGCCAACGGCATGCTCTAGCCAGGCCAAAGGCGCCATCGGCAGATCCGGCGAGATGGCTGGGCGGGTTACGCCGAAGCGGTGATGAGGGCGATGAGGACTGTGGTGTCGGTGAGGTCAGGCAGGACCGCGTCGGCGCCGGCGTCGCGCAGTTCCGCGGTGCTCGCCCGGCCGCTGGCCACCGCCACCGACCGCGCGCCGCCGATCCTGGCGGCTTCCACGTCGCGCGGCGAATCCGCGATGTAGAAGGTCGCCGCCTCGGGTATGCGGATCCGGTACTTTTCCTCGGCCCGCTGGCGGGCCACCTGAAGCAGCGCCCCCTTCGGATAGGGGTCGGACCCGGCGAAGCCCCCGACGGCCAGGTCCACATAGCGGTCCAAGCCGAACGCGCTGAGCTTGAGCGTCGCGTTCGGCCTGCTCGAGCCGGTCAGCACCGACTGGACCGTGTCCGCGACGCCGGCCACGGCGGCCAGGGACTCGGCGGCCCCGGGCAGCAGGCAGCCCTGCGCGGCGAGCTGGTCCCGGCGGGCGGCCAGCGAGGTCGCGAGCTCCGCGCTCAGCGACGCCACCAGCCGCTCGGACTCGGCGGCGTCACGGAGGTCACGGAGGTTGACGCCGTTCAGCGCCAGCGCGTCGAAGAAGATCTCCGGCTCGGTCCGGCCGGCCATCTGCGGCAGCTGCACCAGCGGGCGGCCGGTGACCGCGCGGAACGCTTCGGCGTAGGCGGCCCGGGCAACCTTCGCGACGTCGAGCAGCGTCAGGTCGATGTTCCACAGAACCAGCCGGTGAATCTCAGCCTCCGGTACTCACCCGCGCCCGGGACGCCCGGGACGCCAGGGAACGTCAGCCCATGTGCGGATAACGGTAGTCGGTGGGCGGGACGAACGTCTCCTTGATCGACCGCACAGAGACCCAGCGGATCAGGTTGAACACCGATCCGGCCTTGTCGTCGGTGCCGCTCGCCCTGGCGCCGCCGAACGGCTGCTGGCCTACCACCGCGCCGGTCGGCTTGTCGTTGATGTAGAAGTTGCCCGCGGCGTACCGCAGCCGGTCCGTCGCCTCGGCGATCGCGGCCCGGTCAGTGGCCAGGACCGAGCCGGTGAGCGCGTACGGCGCCACGTCCGCCGCCTGCCCGAGCATCGCGGAGAACCGCGCGTCCTCGTACACGTGCACCGCGAGGATCGGACCGAAGTACTCCGTCGTGAAAACCTCATCGCCCGGGTCGTCGCATTCGAGGACGGTCGGCCGGACGAAGTACCCCGCGGAGTCGTCGATCTCCCCGCCGGTGAGGAACCGCACCGCGGGCCGCGAGCGCGCCCGGCCGAAGGCGGCACGGTGCTTGTCCACCGCCCGGGAATCGATGACCGCGCCGCCGAACAGCGACAGGTCCTCCGACACGTCGCCGAACGTCAGCGACCGCGCCGTGGCGACGAGCTCGTCCCGCACCGACTCCCACAGCGAGCGCGGGAGGTACGCGCGCGAGGCGGCCGAGCACTTCTGCCCCTGGTACTCGAAGGCGCCGCGAATGAGCGTGGGGACGATCGACTCGCGCTGCGCCGACGGGTGGACGACCACGAAGTCCTTGCCGCCGGTCTCCCCGACCAGCCGCGGATAGTCGCGGAACGCGCCGATGTTCTCCGCCACCGTCCGCCATAGGTGCTGGAAGGTGGCCGTCGACCCGGTGAAGTGGATCCCCGCCAGGTCCGGGTGGGACAGCGCCACCCTCGACACCGCCGCGCCGTCCCCGGTCACCAGGTTGATCACGCCCGGCGGCAGGCCGGCGGCCTCAAGCAGCCGCATCGTGTAATGGGCCGCCAGTTGCTGGGTCGGCGACGGCTTCCACACGACCACGTTGCCGAGCAGCGCCGGCGCGGTCGGCAGGTTCCCCGCTATCGAGGTGAAGTTGAACGGGGTGATCGCCAGCACGAACCCCTCAAGCGGCCGGTACTCCATCCGGTTCCAGGTTCCGGGGGCCGATTCGGGCTGCTCGGCGAGCAGTTGCCGGGCGAACGCCACGTTGTACCGCCAGAAGTCGATCAGCTCGCACGCGGCGTCGATCTCGGCCTGGAACACCGACTTGGACTGGCCGAGGATGGTCGCGGCGTTCAGGACCTGCCGCCACGGGCCCGCCAGCAGGTCCGCGGCTCGCAAGAAGACGGCGGCCCGGTCGGCGAACGACAGCGCCCGCCAGTCGCGGGCGGCGGCCCCGGCGGCGGCGATCGCCGCCGTGACGTCCGCGTCGGTCGCGTTGCCGAACTCGCCAAGGACACGGCGGAAGTTATGCGGCTGCACCACGGGCACGCGCTCGCCCGACCCCATGAGCTGACGGCCGCCGATCGTCATCGTCAGCTCGGCCTGCTGCCCGGCCAGCTCCTTCAGCTTCGACTCCAGGGCGGCGCGGTCAGCGCTGCCCGGCTGGTACTGGCGCACCGGCTCGTTGTACGGCGGCGGCACCCTTGTCACAGCATCCATGACGGGGGATTTCCCTTTCGGATGGGGAAGATAACGGCCGTTATCGGCCTGTCCTGCTCCCCCTGAGACTACTCCCAGGGGCCTCCCGCGACGTCGCGCAGTTCCTGCGTCGCGTACCAGGACAGTTCGTGGCCTTCCGCGGAATCCACCGCGAACTCGGCGTCCTCGTCGCCGGCGTCAGCCGCGCCGATGGCGGCCACGGCGGCGGCCACGTCGGCGGCCGCCTCGGGCGCGTCGACGTGGCCGGAGACCACGGCGCTCAGCGGGATGGCCGAGCCGACCATCACGGCGGCCGGCTCGTCATCGTAGGGCTGCCAGCTCACCCGGCCGTCCGGGACGTCGGCGGCGAGCACCACGCGGCGCCTGGGCGCGTCCGGGTCATCCGCCAGCAGCCGCAGCGACTGCCGGGCGGCGGCGAGCATCGCCACGTATTCGAGCTCCTCGTCGTCACCGCTCGCGTACGCTTCGCGAAGCGCCGGCGTTACCGCGAACGCGCGCAGCGGCGGCGCTCCGGCCTCGCCTTTCGCGAGGACGTCGGCCAGCGCCAGGATCGTCGAGGCCAGGTACACCCGCATGGGCCCTCATGGTAGCGACTCGCCCGGGCAGGCGCGGGTCTCCCACCGCGGCGATCACGGCGGCCACCGCGTCGGCGACCGGCACGTGCTCCCATAGCCGTACCACGGTCCAGCCCGCGGCCGCCAGGGCCGCGTCGGCCGCCCGGTCCCGCTCCACGTTCTTCTGCAGCTTGGGCGACCAGTACCATTCGTTGTTCTTCGGCTTCGAGCCGTGCTCCGGGCACGCGTGCCAGAAGCAGCCGTCGACGAACACCGCCACCTTGCGCGAGGTGAACGCGATGTCCGGGCGGACCCGCCTGGCGGGCAGGTCGAGCCGGTAATCCTTGCGGTACCGGTAGCCCATCGCGTGGAGCGCGCTGCGCAGCGCCAGCTCAGGCTTGGTGTCGGTGCGGCGGTTCGCCTTCATATTGGCCGAACGGGCCGCGCTGGCTGGCAGCGGGTAAGACTTGCTCTCCGCGGTTTCCCCGGCCCCGGCGGCGGCGTCCTGCGCGTTCTCCTGCGCCACGCCGCAAAGCCTAGCGATCGGCAAACAGCTTCGTCAGGCACTGCTCCGTCTGCGCCGGCCCGGTGTGGTGTACGCCGGTCATGCCGCAGCCGATCGCGGCCCTGACGTTCGCCTCCAGGTCGTCGACGAAGACGCACTCCCGCGGGCTGATGCCGAGCAGTTCGGCGGAGTGCAGGAAGATGCGCGGCTCGGGCTTGCGCATGCCGACCTCGCCGGAGATCACCACGGCGTCGAACAGGCCGGGGAAGTCTTCTCGCGGGTACCCGGCCGTCCCCCACGAGTTGGACAGCAGCGCGGTGCACACTCCCCTGGCGCGCAGGTCGCGGATCAGCCGGTACATGGCCGGGACCGGCGTGCTCGCGGAGAGCATCCGGGTGAGCAGCCCGTCGGCCGGCACCGGCTTGCCGTCTGTCCGCACCAGGCGGGCGGCCAGCAGCCGCTCGAACTCCGCCACCGTGCACTCGCCGCGCTCCAGGGCATGCACCGGGTTGACGGCATGCACCGGGTTGACGGCATGCACTGAGTTGACGGCATGCGCCGGGCCGACGGCATGCGCCGGGCCGACGGAGCCATCGCCCGGCGAACTGGCGACCGCGCCGTAGGCGTCGCTCAGCCACGGGCCGACGACCGCCAGGTAGGTGTCCCAGTCGATCAGGTCGGCGGCGATCCAGTTCCGGACCGTGTCGGCGATCGGCTGGGTGAGCACGCCACCCCAGTCGAAGACCACCGCGCGCAGCTCCACCACACCCTGATCATAGGGCGGGCCGCGCGGCCCGCGGCCCGCGAAGAGCCGGATGAATGTGACATCGAGCCGGTAATAGGCGGCTGAATGTCACATTCATCCGGTCGCCGTTATGGGCTTGCGGAGAATCCGGGTTAAGGGATTATGCGGGGCGCGGTGATGGGGTTCTCTGGGGCGCGGGCGGAATGTCGGTGGGGCGTGCGAAGGTAATACGCAATTAGTTGCCGTCATCCCCGCGCGACTCCTTTGGGGAGAGCAATGCCAACGCAGCATGCCGTGCTTTCACATGCCCAGATCAACGGTAGTGGGACACCCCACGCCGGGCGTCATGCCGGCCCGCCGGAAACCGGCGGGCCGGCGGGGTGCGCCCTGTCCGCGATCAGGCTCGTGCCGGTGCCGGAGACAGGACCGCCGTTCGACGGCGAACCGCCCGGCGCGCTCACGACCGCCGTGCTCTCGGACTGGCCGTCCGGCGCCCCGCCATTGGGCGTTCCGGCGTGCGTCGGCGTGTCACCCGGCGGCCCCCCGGACATCGCCGGGTGCGGCTCGCGGGCGGACGGCTCCCGACCTGAAGGCGAGCCGGGCCGCTCCCGGGCCGAGGACGAGCCGGGCGGCTCCCGGGCCGAGGACGAGTGGTCGTGGCGGTTCGCGCTGCTGCTCACCGAGACGCTAGCGGGAGCGAGGCCGCTGCGGCAGCTTCTGCCCTGGACGGCCGAGCGCGCACGGGGGCACCTGGACAGGTTGATGCCGCTGTTCAGCGGCGGGCAGCGCCCGCGCGTGCAGCGGGTGATAACAAGCCGGCCGACCCGGGACGCCATCGAGATGACGCTGGTCGTCGGCGTCGGGGCGCGGACGCGCGCGATCGCGGTGCGGCTGGAGCGGGTGCGGCGGCCGGCATCGGCCGGACATGCCCCGGCCACGCGGCCAGGGACGGCCGCGCGGACCGCCCCGCGGTGGCTGTGCACCGACATCGAGGCCGCGTAGGGCCCCGCGGGGGGAGTCAGGCGTTCCGCGGGTCTCCGTGGCAGCGCTTGTACTTGCGGCCCGAGCCGCACGGGCACAGGTCATTGCGGCCGACGTTGGCGAACGGGTTGGCCGACGCGTCGCGCCGACGCTCCACCCCGCCGCCTTCGGAGGGGGCCGAGTACTGGAGCTGGCGCGGACGGCGCGGCTCAAGGCCCGCTGGCACCGGGCCGGCCGGGACCGGGCCGCGGCCAGCCGCCGGGACCATGCCGGGCGCGCCGCTGTGCGTGGCGGCCTGCCCGCGCCCGGCCGCTGTCGCGTGCCCGCGCCCGTCGGCGGCGTGTCGGCCGCCTTGGCGCGCGCCGCCCTGCCGGGAACCGCCCTGCCGGCCGCCGCCCTGCCGGGCCCCGGCAGGGCGGGCACCGCCCTGAGCGGCACTCCCCTGGGCAGCACCGCCCTGGGCAGCACCGCCCTGAGCGGCACCGCCCTGGGCGGGGCCACGCTGCCTGGCGGCCGCCGGGGCCGGACCGCCGAACGCCGCTGGCGGCACCGGAGACCCCAGCGCGCCCGGGGGCGCACCGCCTGCGGGCACGGTCCCGGGCGGGGCACCGCCTGCGGGCACGGTCCCGGGCGGGGCGGCTCCGCCGCCGAACGCGGCGGGCGGCGCGCCGGCCGGGACCTCCTCGACGATCGGGTTCTCCTGGACCTCGAACTGGAGGTTGAAGAGGTTCCCGACCGACTCCTCCTTGATGCCGTCCATCATGGCGTTGAACATGTCGTAGCCCTCCCGCTGGTACTCGACCAGCGGGTCGCGCTGCGCCATCGCACGCAAGCCGATGCCCTCGCGGAGGTAGTCCATCTCGTACAGGTGCTCGCGCCACTTGCGGTCGAGCACCAATAGCACCACCCGGCGCTCGATCTCCCGCATCAGCTCCGGCGTCAGCTCCTGCTCGCGCCGGTCATAGGCGGCCTGGGCGTCCTCCTGCACCATCTCCGTGATCAAGGCGGCCGAAAGCCCGGACTTGTCGCCGCCGGCCTCTTCGATCACCGTGTCGATGCGCAGCGAGATCGGGTAAAGCTGCCTGAACGCCCGCCACAGCTTCTCCAGGTCCCACTCCTCCGGGTACCCCTCGCTGGTGGCGCCCGCCACGTAGCCGGCGATCACCTCGTTGATCATGGAGCGGATCTGCTCGTGCAGGTCGGCTCCCTCGAGCACCTTGCGCCGCTCGCCGTAGATGACCTGGCGCTGCCGGTTGAGCACGTCGTCGTACTTGAGTACGTCCTTGCGGATTTCGAAGTTCTGCTGCTCGACCTGGGCCTGCGCGGACCTGATCGCGCGCGACACCACCTTGTTCTCTACCGGGACGTCGGGCGGGATGTTCAGCCGGTCCATGATCGCCGCGACCCGTTCGGAGTTGAACATCCGCATCAGATCGTCTTGGAGCGACAGGTAGAACCGGCTCTTGCCCGGGTCGCCCTGGCGGCCGGAACGTCCGCGAAGCTGGTTGTCGATGCGGCGCGACTCGTGCCGTTCGGTGCCGAGCACGTACAGGCCGCCGGCCGCCACGACCTGCTCGTGCTCGGCGGCCACCGCGGCCTTGGCCTTGGCGACCGCCTCCGGCCAGGCGGCCTCGTAGTCTTCCGGGGTGTCGACCGGCGACAGTCCCCGCTGGTGCAACTCCATGTCCGCGATGAACTCGGGGTTGCCGCCCAGCATGATGTCGGTACCGCGCCCGGCCATGTTCGTGGCCACGGTGACCGCGCCCAGCCGCCCGGACTGGGCGACGATCGCAGCCTCCTGCTCGTGGTACTTGGCGTTCAGCACGTGGTGCGGAATGCCGCGCCGCTTGAGCATCGTCGACAGGAGCTCGGACTTCTCCACGCTCGTGGTGCCGACCAGGACCGGCTGCCCGGCCGCGTGCCGCTCCGCGATGTCCTCGACGACCGCCTCGAACTTGGCCTGCGCCGTCTGATAGATCACGTCGGTCTCGTCGATGCGGATCATCGGCTTGTTGGTCGGGATCGGGACGACACCGAGCTTGTAGATCTGATAGAACTCGTTGGCCTCGGTCATCGCCGTACCGGTCATGCCGGCCAGCTTTTCGTAGAGGCGGAAGTAGTTCTGTAGCGTGATCGTGGCGAACGTCTGGTTCTCGTCCTTGATCGGCACGCCTTCCTTGGCCTCGATGGCCTGGTGCATGCCCTCGTTGTACCTGCGCCCGTGCAGGATGCGGCCGGTGAACTCGTACACGATCAGGACCTCGCCGTTCATCACGACGTAGTCCTTGTCCCGCTTGAACAGCTCCTTGGCCTTGAGCGCGTTGTTCAGGAAGCTGACCAGGGGCGTGTTGACAGGGTCGTACAGGTTGTCGATGCCGAGCCAGTCCTCGACCTTCTCGACGCCCGCCTCCAGGATGCCGACCGTCCGCTTCTTCTCGTCGACCTCGTAGTCGCCCTCGCCGTTCTCGCCGCGGCGCAGCCGGGGCGCGATCTTGGCGAACTCCGTGTACCACCGGGAGTTCTGCTCCGCGGGCCCGCTGATGATCAGCGGGGTCCGCGCCTCGTCGATGAGGATCGAGTCCACCTCGTCGACGATCGCGTAGTGGTGGCCGCGCTGGACGCACTCATCGAGCGACCAGGCCATGTTGTCGCGCAGGTAGTCGAAGCCGAACTCGTTGTTCGTCCCGTAGGTGACGTCCGCGGCGTAGGCGCGCTTGCGGTCGGCCGGCGCCATCTCGGCGAGGATCACCCCGACCTCCAGGCCGAGGAAGCGGTGTATCCGGCCCATCCACTCGGCGTCGCGCTTGGCCAGGTAGTCGTTGGTGGTGACGACGTGCACGCCCTTGCCCGCGAGGGCGTTCAGATAGGCGGGGAAGACGGCGGTGAGCGTCTTTCCCTCGCCGGTGCGCATCTCCGCGATGTTGCCCATGTGCAAGGCCGCGGCCCCCATCAGCTGCACGTCGAAGGCGCGCTGGCCGAGGGTGCGCCGGGCCGCCTCGCGGACGGTCGCGAACGCCTCGGGGAGCAGATCGTCGAGCGTTTCCCCGTCGGCGTAACGCTGCCTGAACTCGTCGGTCATCGCGCGGAGCTCGGCATCGCTCATGGCGACGAAGTCGTCCTCGACGGAGTTGACCTGCTCGCTGATCCGCTTGAGTTGACGCAGGATCTTGCCTTCGCCCGCGCGAAGGATGCTGTCTAGGATGGCTGGCACTTTTCGTCGTGCTCCTTGCGGATCGGTTGGGCTGAACACGCCTCGCAAGTCATGGTAGGCGAGACGGGACACGAAACCGAGCCTACGTTTGAAGGTCTTGGGAACTATTCGCGGCTCACGCCGCGTAGCGGCCACGACGCGGCAACGAAGCTCTCCCCGGCGATGTTCCCTGGGTTCCCTTCCCTGGGTTCCCCGGTCCTGTCCGCCCGGCGCTGTCCGCCGGCGCTGCCCCCTGGCTCCGGGGCCGCTGCGACCTCCCCGGCCTCGTTAGGGTATTTTCATGACAGCCTCAGCATAGGTAGTTGGAGGAGGAGTCGTGGCCGAGCAGGCATCAGGTACCGTGCAGGGCACCGGTACTGGGGGAACCTTGGCGCACGCCGCCCCGGAAGCCCATCACCACGGCAAGCCCGTCTCCTGGGCCGCGGTCACCATCATCGTCATCGGGTTCATCGTCGGCGCCGTCGCGATGGTGCCGCACCCCACGTGGTGGGCGTTCTGGCTCGGCGTGGGAATCGTGGCCGTCGGCTGCATCATGACGCTGTTCGCGAAGACCTTCGACGACTGGTACTAAACCGACGGCCTGGTCAGCCGGCGGACGCCGCGGGGACTGCCGCCCTGCCGCCAGCGTCCGCCGTAAATGTCGCACCTCCTCGGTACAGTCGGGGACGTGCAGGAGAATGCCGCGTCCGTTCGGGATGATGAGGAAAGACCAGCCCGCGGCGGACGGCGGCTAAGTCCGGACGAGGTGCGGCGGTGCACCCTTTTCGCACAGGGGTTCATAGGCCGGGACGGGCGGCGCGGCGGCGTCGCCGGGATGCTGCGGCGGGTCGGCGCGGTCCAGCTCGACACGATCAGCGTGCTCGCCCGGTCGCACGAACTGGTGGCGTACGCCCGGCTCGGCCCGGTCGGGCGGGACGCCGTGGAAAGCGCGTACTGGCCGGCGGACAAGCCGGCCACGTTCGAATACTGGGCGCACGCGGCCTGCGTGCTGCCGCTTGAGCACTGGCCGTACTACGCGTGGCGGCGGCGCGCGATCGCGGCGCGGGGCCAGCGCTGGCACGAGGTGCCGCAGCGCGCGTGCGCCGAGGTGCTGGCGCGGCTGAGAAGCGAGGGACCGCTGACCGCGACTCAGCTGGGCGGGGCCAAGGCAGGCGGCCCGTGGTGGGACTGGTCGGAAGCGAAGATCGCCGTCGAGTGGCTGCTCGACACCGGCCAGGCGGTCTGCGTGCGCAGGACCGGGTGGCGGCGCGTCTACGACCTGCCAGAACGCGTCATCCCTAAGGCCTTGCTCGAATACGAGCCGAGCGACGAAGAGTGCCTGGCCTACCTCGCCGGCGTGACCACCCGTGCCCTCGGCGTGGCAACGCACGCGGACCTCATCGAGTACCAGCGGCTGAACTGGCACGGCCCCGTGCGGGGCGTCGGCGGGAACCTCGACGCGGCCGCCGCGGCCGCTGGGCTGACCCCGGTCACGGTCGCGGGCGGCAGGCGCCCGCTGCGCGCCTGGGCCGACCCACGGGCGCTGGCATGGCTCGACATGGGCGGCCGGGGCACCCACCGCACCACGCTGCTGTCCCCGTTCGACTCGCTGATCTGGGACCGGAAGCGGACGCTGCGGATGTTCGGCTTCAAGCACGCGCTTGAGGCTTACCTGCCGAAGGAGAAGCGCGTACACGGGTACTACACGATGCCGCTGCTCGCCGGGGGCCGGATCATCGGCCGGGTGGATCCGGCGCGCAGCGGCAAGACGCTGGTCGCCAGGCACGTGATGCTGGAAAAGCCGGCCGCCGCCGCGCCCATGGCCCGTGCGCTCGCCGAAGCCGCCTCCTGGGTGGGATGCGATGTGGTCCATGCCGAACGGACGTCGCCGTCTCACCTGGCCCAGCCGCTCGCGGCGGCGCTGCGGACCGAAGGGGTCGCCTAGCGCGCCCGGTCAGATCCGAGCGCGCAGCCGGGGTTCCGGGAGGGGCGTCCCCCGGGCGTCAGCTGATCTCGATCAGCTTTTCCCGCACCGCGATCATCACGGCCTCCATCCGGGAATGGGTCTGTAGCTTCTCCAGGATGTTCCGCACGTGGTTCTTCACGGTGTTCTCGGAGATGAACAGCTCCTTGGCGATGTCGCGGTTGTTCATCCCCCGGGCGACGAGCCGCAGCACCTCCATCTCGCGCTCGGTGATCTTCGGCGCGGGCGCGTGCTTGGCCGGTTCCTCCTCGGCGTCCCGCCGGGCGAGGGCGGCGAACTCGGTGAGCAGCTTGCCGGCCATCGACGGGTTGATCAGCGACTGGCCGCCGTGCACCGCGCGGACCGCTTCGGCCACCTCATCCAGCGGGATGTCCTTGAGCAGGTAGCCGCTCGCGCCGGCCCGGATCGCCTCGAAGAGGTCCTCTTCCTCGTCGCTGATCGTCAGCATCACGATCTTCGCGCTCGGCGCGACCTCTTTCATCTGCCGCGCGGCCTCGATGCCCGTGGTCTTCGGCATCCGGATGTCCATCAGCACCACGTCGGGCACCGCCTCGCTGGCGATCTGCACCGCCTCGGCGCCGTCTGATGCCTGGCCGATGAGCTCGATGCCGTCCTCTTCCTCCAGGACCATCTCAAGCCCGCGGCGGAACAGGGCATGGTCGTCCGCGATGAGCACCCGGATCGGGTCGGTGCCCTGCGCGGCATCGCCGCCCGGCTCCGAGCCTCCGGCCGCCGGCGCGGGGGGCAGGCCAGACGCCGACTCCGGCGCGCCCGCCCCTGGCCGGGGCACCGTACCGGCTCTGGGGTGCGCGCCAGCCGTCGGCTGCCCGGTCGCTATCGTCCCGGCTGAGCCAGGGGCCGTCCTGGGCCGATCGGTCACGGCCGCTCCTTCCGCTCCATTCGCCG